>RFKJ01000576.1 GCA_003694325.1 Deltaproteobacteria bacterium | reverse complement strand
CCTCCTCCGCTGCGACTGGCGGCGACGACACCGCCGCGCCCACCTGCGCCCTGGGACGGCGCCAGCAGGTCTGGTCGGACTTCTGCCCCGGCGATGGCTCGGTCGTCGACTTCGTCGACCCGCTCATCGGCACTCGGGGCAGCGGCAACACCATCCCCGGACCGATGCTGCCCCACGGCATGGTCAAGCTCAGCCCCGACAGCGTCGTCGAGTCGGGCAGCATCGACGCCTACGACTACGATTCCGATGCCATCGAGGGCTTCTCCCACACCCACCTCGAGGGGCCCGGCGGGTCGCTCAACGGCTACAGCCACATCCTGTTGCAGCCGTTCTCCCGGGAGCCGTCGGGGCCGGTCGAGGACTACGCCTCGCACTTCGACCACGGCAACGAGACGGCCGAGGTCGGCTACTACGCTGTCACCCTCGACGATCCGGGGGTGCGGGTCGAGCTGACGGCGGCGCGCCACGCCGCGATCCATCGCTACACCTATGAGGCCGGCAGGCCCCCCCGCGTCCTGCTGGACGTCGGGCACACCCGCGGCGATTCCCTGGGCGGGCGGATCTCCATCGTGGACAGCCGGAACATCGAGGGGTTCGGGGTGTACAACGTCCACCCGCTGCTCTCGGTGGCCCTCGACGACGCCCCGGGCGTGACCGGCCAGGTCACGGTGTACTACGCGATCCGACTGTCCCGGCCGCTCATCGACCACGGCATGCTCCAGGGACAGGGCTCGACGACGTCCTACCACGACGACCTGGACGAGATCGAAGGCGCCGACAGTGCTGCCTGGTTCGAGGTGGAGGCCTCCGAGGATCCGGTGGAGGTGCGGGTGGGGTTGTCCCTGGTCAGCGTCGAGCAGGCGCGGGCCCACCTCGACGAGGAGGTCGAGGGCCGCAGCCTCGAACAGGTCCGCGAGGCGGCCCGGCAGGAGTGGGGGTGCCTCTTGTCCCGGGTCGAGGTGGAGGGAGGCAGCGACGACGACAGGACCCGGTTCTACACGGCGCTGTACCACAGCTTCATGCAGCCGACCGACTTTCGCGAGAGCGGCGGTGTGTTCACGTCGGGCAGCGCGGGCCGCGCCGAGACGGGGGAACTGTGCGCAGACCGCCACTTCTACGCCGACGACTGGTGCATGTGGGACACCTTTCGGACGACGCATCCGCTTTCGACCGTGTTGCAGCCGGAAACCGTCGACGATCGGGTGGCCTCGATGTTGTACGCCTACGAGCAGGGCGGCTGGCTGCCGAAGTGCTCGTGGATGGCGACGGGCTACTCCCGCGTGATGACCGGCAACCACGCCGTCCCGATCATCGCGGACGCGCGGGTCAAGGGGTTTGCCGACTACGACGAGGCGCTGGCGTGGGAGGCGGTGGACAAGGCCGGCCGGCAGGACACCGAGGAGTGGCTCATCGAACCCTTCTGCGGCTACTTCAACCTCGGCACGCCGCCGGAGTATCGCGAAGGGGGCTTCGTCTCGCACGACTGTGATCGTGACCAGTCGGCCTCCATGACGCTGGAGTATGCCTACGACGACTGGGCGACGGCGCGCCTGGCCGAGGCGTTGGGGCGCACGGACGACGCGACCGCCTACGACGCCCGATCCGGCAACTGGCGCAACCACTGGGACCCGGAGGTCGGCTTCATGCGCGGGCGGAACCGGGACGGTTCCTGGGTGGAGCCCTTCGACCCCACGTCGGGGACGGACTTCGTCGAGTCGACGTCGTGGATCTACAGCTTCTCGGTGCCCCACGACGTGGACGGGCTGGCGGCGGCCATGGGTGGGCCCCAGGCGATGGTCGACAAGCTCGACGCCTTCTTCGACGAAGGCCACTTCGACCCGTCCAACGAGCCCGGCTTCCACACGCCCATGCTCTACAACCGGGTCGGTGCGGCCTGGCGCACCCAGGAGCGGGTGGCGGCGCTGCTCGACGGCGCGTTCTCGGCTGATCCCGGCGGGCTGCCGGGCAACGACGATGCCGGTGCCACCAGCGCCTGGTACGCGCTGCTGGCGATGGGGCTGTACCCCATCGCACCCGGCGATGGCCGGTACGACATCACCACTCCGCGCTTCGATCGGGTCGACATCCACCTGCACCCCGACCAGGGCGGGGCCACCTTCACCATCCTCGCCGAGCGGGAGACCGACGACGCCATCTACATCCAGTCGGCGCGGCTCGACGGGGAGGTGTTCGACCGCAGCAGCCTCTCCCACGACGAGCTGCTCGCCGGGGGCACGCTGGAGCTGACGCTGGGGACCGAGCCGGCGGGATGGCCGGAGGAGTAGCGCGCCGGGCGCAACCCCGGGGCCCGGTCCGGCGGCTCATCCATGCGGGGTCGGATCAGCCCTCGACCTCGACCCCCACCGGGCAGGACACCCCGGTGCCCCCCAACCCGCAGTAGCCGCCCGGGTTCTTGTGGAGGTACTGCTGGTGGTTTGCCTCGGCGTACCAGAACTCTCCCGCCGGCTTGATCTCCGTGGTGATCTCCCGACGGTGGCCGGCGGCGTGGAGGGCCCGCTGGTAGCGGTCCCGGCTGGCCAGGGCGGCCGCGTGCTGGGCCTCGCCGAAGGTGTAGATCGCGCTGCGGTACTGGGTGCCGACGTCGTTGCCCTGGCGCATGCCCTGGGTCGGATCGTGGCCCTCCCAGAAGGTGGCCAGCAGCCGGTCGTAGGGTACGGTGGCGGGATCGAAGACGACGAGCACGACTTCGGCGTGGCCGGTGCGCCCGGTGCAGGTCTCTTCATAGGTGGGATGGGGCGTGAACCCGCCAGCGTAGCCGACGGCCGTGCTGTAGACACCGGGGACCTGCCAGAAGCGACGCTCGGCCCCCCAGAAGCAGCCCATGCCGAAGATGGCCCGCTCCAGCCCCTCGGGAAAGGGCGGGCGGATCCGGTGGCCGTGCACGGCGTGGGTGTCGGGCACGTCGAAGGCCGGCCGGTCGCGGCCGGGGAGGGCCTCGTCGGCGGTGACCATGCGGGGAGCGAGGATGCGGTCGAAGAACATGGGGGCGTCGGGCTGGAGGGTCAGGACGCCGCGGCCTCGCCATCGATGTCGCGTCCGTCCCGCGGCAGGGTGACGACGAAGCGCGCGCCACCCCCCGCGGCCTGTTCTACCTCGATGCTGCCGCCGTGGTGCAGCACGATCTGGTGGACGATGGCCAGGCCGAGCCCCGTACCCTGGGTGTCCTGGTCGGCGCTGCGCTCGAAGGGCTGGAACAGCCGGTCGCGGAATTCTTCGGGGACGCCGGGGCCGTGGTCGCGGACCGACAGCTCGATCATGTCGCCGCGTCGCCGCAAGGCGATGTCGACGACGCCGCCGTCGGGGGAGAACCGCACGGCGTTGCTGACGAGGTTGTGGACCACCTGCTTGATCTTGGCGGGGTCCAGCCAGGCCCGGTCCAGGTCGGCGTCGATGTGGGTCGAGATGTGGATGCCGCGGGCCTGGGCGGCGAGGGCCTCGACCGTCACGACATCGGCGACGAGGTCGGCCAGGTCGACGTCGGTGGGTCGAAGCTGCATGTGGCCGGACTGGATGGCCGCCCAGTCGAGCAGCTCGTCGACCAGCGTCGACATGTAGTCGATGGACCGGGAGATCTCGTGGACCAGCGGCCGATGCGAGTCGGCCAGGCCACCGATGAAGCCGCTCTCCAGCAGGTCGGCGAAGGCCCGCAGGCCGGCCAGGGGGTTGCGCAGGTCGTGGGCGGCCACGCCGAGCAGCCGGTTCTTGTCCTCGTTGAGGGCTTCGAGTTCGACCCGGCGCTGTTCGGAGCGGGCCAGCTCCTCCTCCAGCTTCTCGGCGTACCGGGCGAGTTCGTCCTGCAGCGACACGATGTGGCGGACGTCCCGGGCGACGGCGGCGATGTGGGGGCGCTCTTCGTGCATGACGGGGGCGAGCTGGACGTCGAGGGGGATCCGGCTGCCGTCCTTGCGCAGGCCCTCGATCACCAGCCCGCTGCCCATGGGGCGAGGGCCGGTCCCCCTGTCGGCGGTCCGCAACCGTGCGTGCCGCGCCCGGTGTTCCGGGGGCACCAGCATCTCGACGGACATCCCCAGCAGCTCCGACGGCTCGTAGCCGAAGATCCGCCGGGTCGCGGCGTTGGCCAGGATGATGGTGCCGGTCTCGTCGACGAGCAGCACGGCATCCGGCAACGCCTCGAGGAGCTGTCGCAGGAGGAGGAAGTCGATCGGCATGGGGCTTGAATGCAGATGCGGCGATGGGGTGGCGTTGTGAACGTCGAGGCCCGGGCATTCTACCGGTGGAAGGGGAGCGACATCGGCCGCGGCGGGGATTTCGCGCATGGCGCCGGTGGACCTCACCGCCCCAGCCGGGGCAGCGCGGCGTTGGCGTCGGCGGGTGCCGGGCGCTCCGGCCCGTGCAGGGGGCTGGCAGAGCAGGTAGCTTCCGAGGCGCGCCGCCCTCGCCCCGCCTGCCGGGTGGGGGCGCCGCCGTCGGTCGCGTGCTGCTCCCCTCCCTGTCGCTGCTGCTGGCCTGCCGGACGCCTGCGGGCGTGCCGGAGGTGCAGCTCGAAGTGACGTTGTCGGCCCGGGTGCCGACGACGGCGACGGTGCGCTGGTCGGGGCTGCGGGAGGTCGACGAGGCCACGCTGTCGGTAACGGTGTCCGACGGGGAGTCCTGGGAGCAGGACATCACCCGGGGGGACGCGACCCTGTGGGCCCTGCCCCCCGACGAGGAGGTCACCCTGGTGGTGACGGCGCGGAGCGGGGGGGACTCCTTCACCAGCGAGCCGGTCGTCGTGGCGACCCGCGGCCCCGGCGGCCTCCTGCACACCCTGGAGGCGACGGGGGACACCGACCGGGCCTTCGACGGGGACCTCGTGGTGACGACCACGGTGGTCAGCCCACCGGCGGCGGTGGTCATCGACGGTCGGGGGCGGTACCGCTGGTGGGCGGAATCCGAGGGCGTCGAGCAGCTCAGCCGGGCGCGCCTGTCGCGTGACGGGCAGCACATCCTGGCGATGAGCGTCAACCTCGCCGGCAACGAGACGGCCGGGATCCGCCGCTTCTCCCTGGACGGGTCGCTCGATGACCACGTGCTGGTCAACGGGATGCACCACGACTTCGTCGAGCTTGCCGACGGCACGCTGGCGGCCATCGTCTACTCCTACAAGGACATCGGCCACGGGATGCTGATGCTGGGGGATCGCATCGTGGAGGTGGCCCCCGACGGCACCGAGACGGTGATCTGGGATGTCTGGGACTGGATCGACAGCGAGGAGTCCGACGAGGGGCTCATCGGCAACAACTGGAGCCACGCCAACGCCCTGGACTTCGACGAGGCGACCCAGCAGTACACCGTCAGCCTGCTGGGGCTGCGGGCGCTCGCCCGGATCGACCGGGCCACGGGCGAGCTGGTGTGGCTGATGGGCACCTCCCAGAGCGACTTCGCCTGGCCCGACGGCGAGACCACCATCCTGGAGCGCAGCCACCAGTTCGAGTACGTGGACGGCGGCCTGCTGGCCTTCGAGAACGGCGTGGCCTCGGACCGGTCGTCGCGCGCCGTCGAGATCGCCTTCGACCCCGACGAGCGGCTGGTCGAGGAAGCGTGGTCCTACACCCCGGACCCGACGCTGTACAACTGTTGTCTCGGCGACGTCGAACGCCTGCCGTCCGGCGACACGGTGGTGGACTTCTCGACCAACGGCACCATCATCCAGGTCGATCCCGGCGGGACGGAGGTGTGGCGCCTCTCGGGCGAGGTGGGCACGGCCTTCGGCTACATGCAGCGCATCGCGCCTCCTGGGGGTCCGGCGGCGCCGGAACCCGCCGCCGGACGTATGCTGGGGCGATGATCGCCTCGCCGCTGCTGCTGTCCCTGGTGTTGTGCTGCGCCCCCGGTGCCGGCGGAGGGGGCGCTGGTGGAGACGGCGGGGCGGTGGGCGACGGCGGCGCGCCCGGGGATGGCGGCGCGCCCGGAGACGGGGGCGCCCCCGGCGAGACGGTCGACGCGTTCTCCTACGTGCTCATCGCCGACCCCCACGTCACCGGACCCGGCGACCACGCCGACCGCCTGCAGCAGGCGGTGGACTGGGTGGTGGACCACCGGGACGACCGGCACCTGGAGCTGGTGTTCGTGCTCGGCGACATCGCCTGGGGCGATGGCTTCGACGACGCCCTGGCCATCCTGGAGCAGCTCCCGGTGCCCTGGGTGCCGGTGCTCGGCGACAACCCGATCCAGGCCGGCGACGAGCAGGGCTTCGAGGACAGCTTCGGCCCGGTCCTCGACGCCCTGGGCGACCGGCTCGACGGCTGGGTGCGGACACCCCGCCCGGTGGACGACCCGGTCAACGGTGGCCAGGCCCTCCTCCAGAACAACGCCTTCGACTTCGGGGGCATGCGGTTTCTGTCCCTGGACTGGAACACCCGGGTCCGGGAGACGGGGTGGGGCGAGATGCCGGACCTGCACGACTTCGAGGGCGGCACCCTGCCCTTCCTGGAGGAGGAGCTGGCCCGGGCCGAGGCGACCGGCGGCAAGGACGAGCGCATGGTCCTCCTCACCCACATGCCGATGATCGAGGGACCGGGCAGCTTCGACGTGGAGGAGGGGAGCACGCTGGAAGCGCTGCTGGGCCCCCGGGCCTCCCTGGTGAACGCCAACCACGCCGGACACCTGCACTTCTCGGCCGACGACGTCTGGGAGGAGTGCGGGCTGGACGTCGACGTGACCGATGCGACCTGGGACGACGCGGTCACGATCCGGGTGGTCGATGTCCGGGAGGACGCCGCGCGCTTCTACCTGGAGCCCGAGCTGATCAAGCTTTGACGGAGGGACCGTGCACCTCTCGATCTGCGAGGCGCTGCCGCTGTCGGCGGATGAGGCCTTCCACCTGCTGCGGGATGCCATGCCCGAGCTGGTGCCCTTTCTACACGACGTGGACAGCATCGAAGTCATCGAGCGGGTCGAGCAGGGCGAGCAGGTCCGCATCCTCAACCTGTGGCGGGGGAGCATGGCGAGGGTGCCGGCGCCGGCCCGGCCCTTCGTCACCCCCGAGCTGCTGAGCTGGCACGACCACGCGGTGTGGACCACGTCGCGGCGCCAGGCCCGATTCCGGCTGGAGCCGCTGGTCGGCGCCCGGATATTCACCTGCGAAGGGACGACGACCCTGGTCGAGGGAGGCGCCACCGGCGCGCAGCTCCGGCTGGAGGTGGACCTCGAGATCCACCCCGACCGGGTACCGGGCGTGCCGCGGATGCTGGCCCGCAAGCTGCGGGGCCCCATCGAGCATACCATCGCCGGCCAGGTGCGCCCCAACCTCGAGAACCTCGCCGGCTCGATCCGGGCCTGGGCCCGGGCGCGTTGACGAAGGACGGGGGTCGGCGCGGTCGACCCGCTGGCGCAGGCTGTGCGAGGATGGCCGCCCGCCTTCGTTCCCCCCGCCTTTCGCCATGCCCGCCGCCATCGAGGTCGAGCACCTGACCCGCGTGTGGCCCCAGCCCAAGGGGCCGCCGGTGGTCGCGGTGCACGACGCCAGCTTCTCGGTGGAGGGCGGCGAGGTGCTCGGGTTGCTGGGCCCCAACGGCGCCGGCAAGACGACGTTGATGCAGGTGCTGGCCACGCTGACCACCCCCGACGAGGGACGGGTGCGGGTCGCCGGCTTCGACGTGGTCGAGGACCCGCGGGCCGTGCGACGCCACCTCGGCTACCTGAGCACGACCTCGGGGCTGCCCGCCCGCCTGACCTGCCGCGAGTGCCTGGTGCTGTTCGCCCGACTGCACGAGCTGCCCGATCCCCGGGCGGCGGCCGAGGCGGCCATCGCGCGGTTCCGCCTCGGCGACTTCGGCGATCGGTTCGTCGAGGGGCTGTCCACCGGGATGCGCCAGCGCGTCCGCATCGCCTGCGCCTCGGTCCACCGGCCGCCGGTGCTCATCCTGGACGAGCCCACCGCGGGGCTGGACCTGATGTCCACCGATGACCTGCTGCGGGAGGTGGTCGGGTTGCGCGACGAGGGAGCCGCGGTGCTCTACTCCACCCACCTGATGCACGAGGTCGACCGGATCTGTGACCGGGTGGCGGTGCTGTACCAGGGGCGGCTGCTCGTGGTGGACACCCTGGACGGGCTGCGGGCGTCGACCGGCACCGCCGATCTCGCCGAGGCCTTTCGCCGGGTGGTGGGCAGCCAGGGGCTCTCGTGAGACTCCGCCCGGGTGCAATCCGCTGCTTCGTGCGGGCGGTGGTCGTCCTCACCGGTGCCGAGCTGCGGCGGCTGCTGCGCACCGGGTCGGTGTACGCCGTGGTGTTGCTGCCGTCGCTGCTGCTGATCCCGGTGGCCCTGCTCATCGGCACCCTGGCGATGTCGGTGGTCGACCAGCGGGACGTGGTGGCCCTGCCCCGGTCCCTCCCGCCGGAGCTGGACCTCGTCGCCGGCCTGGAGGCCGCCGACTGGAAGGTGGTGCAGGTCGCCGATCCCGCGGCGGCTCTCGACGAGGGGGACGCCGACGTCGCGAGGCTGTCCTGGGAGCGCCGGGAGGGGATCGCCGCGGCCGGGTCGCTGGAGCTGGCTGGCCGCGCGCGTTGGCGGTTCGTGGTCGACGGTGACGATCCCGACGTGGTCGCCGCCTTGCGGGGCCAGCTCGTCGCCCTGGGGGACGACTGGCTGGAGGACGCGGTCGCCGCTGCGGGCGGCGATCCCGAGGTGGACCTGTGGGTGGCCCGGGTCGACGTCCAGGCCCTCGAACCGACCGAGCCGCAGCTCCTGGACCCGGTCCGGGGCTGGCGGGCCTACGTCATCTTCCTGCTGGGCAGCGTGGCCTTCTTCTTCCTCAGCCTGACCGGGGTGGCCGACCGGCGGCAGGGGGTCACCGAGACCCTGGCGGTGCTGCCGGTGTCCCGCCAGGCCGTGTTGTGGGCCCGGTTGCTAGCGTTGTTCCTGGTGCAGGTCATGGCCACGGTCGGCCTGGGGGTGAACTTCCTGCTGCTGCTGGCCTCGGTGGCGGCCGACCGGGACCTGCAGGTGCCCGGCGGCTGGGCGTTGCTGTCCCTGGCGGGCGCCGTCCTGCTCAGCGACGCCCTGTACGGGATCATCGCCGTCGTCGCGCCCTCGGCCCGTGCGGCCAACAACGGGTCCTCGGCGGTGATGCTGGTGCTGGTGGCGCTGCTCTGCGTCGGGGTGTTCGTCGACGGGGCCTGGTGGGTCCCGCTGGCCGGCGGGGTGTCGGCCCGGGGGCCGCTCGAGAACGGGGTCTGCCTGGTCTCGTCGCTGGTCGCGACGGCGGCGGTGGTGGGGATGTGCGCCCGGGCCCTGGACCGGCGGGTGGATCTCGTGCTGAAGGGGGCCGAGGGATGAGCCGGGGGCGCCGCGTCGGGGCCCTGGTCGGCGCAGAGCTGCGGGCCGCGCTGCGCGACACCTTGACGACCCTGTCGCTGCTGCTGTTCACCGCCGTGATCGGGTTCGTGGGGCCGGCCAGCGAGGCGCTGCTGGCCCACGTCCAGGCGCTTCGCGACGAAGCGGCGGCCGAGCAGGACGCCGATGAACACCGCACGGACTGGGCCTGTCAGCCGGGAGTCATGCTCACGGTGGCCGCGGTCGGCGACGTCCCGGACTGGCTGGCGTGGCCCGATCCGCTGGTCGAGCCGGAGGCGGCCGACGTGCTGTTGCGGTTCCTGCCGCGGAAGGGCCCGGGCCGGCAGCGGATCGAGGTGGTGCAGCTCTCGAGGGCGGGGGGCCTGTCGTCGGTGCGGGAGTGCCTGGCGCTGCGGGTGCGACAGGAGCGACGACGCCGGCTGGCGGCGCTGGGCATCACCGAGGAGCCCGGCCGGGTGGTGGAGGTGGTCGCCCCGTTCGTGCCGGAGGACGCGCCCCCGTCGTCCCCCCCGGTGCCGCTGGGGGCGACCCTGGCCGGTGGGCTGGCGGTGCTGCTGGTGTCGAGCTTCATGGAGACCGGTCCCCGCGCCCGCGCCGCCGGGTGGCTGGAGACCTGGATGGTCCTGCCGGGGCACCGCAGCGACCTGGTGATCGCCTGGTGGATCTACGGCCTGGTGATGGGTGCCGTGGGGGTGCCCCTGTTGCTGCTGGGCCACACCCTGGGGCAGTTCGCGGTCGGCGCCGGGTCGCCGTCGGCCGTGCCGTGGGTGCTGCTGCCGGTGCTGGTGGCGCTCATGAGCGCGGTGGGGGTCCGCGCCTTCCTCGATGTCGCCGATGTCCGCGCCGCCCTCGTCCGCACCGTGCCGGTGCTGCTCCTCGTCTCTGCCACGGTGGGGGCCGCCCTGCTGGTCGAGCACCGTTGGCCGGGGCTGGGCGGTCTCGTGCCCGTCGGCGGGCTCGGCCTGGTGCTGGCCGGGCAGGCGCCGGGGGCCGCGCCCGCGGCGCTGGTCAGCCTGGTGTTGACGGCGCTGCTGCTGGTCAACAGCAGCCGTCGCCTCGACGATCTCGCCGTGACCCGGGGGGCGATGACCGCGACCGCCGCACGCCGGGCCCGGGGGGACTACCTCCCCGAAGCCCTCCTGCTGGTGCTGGTCGGGGTCGGCGGG
>RFKJ01000575.1 GCA_003694325.1 Deltaproteobacteria bacterium | reverse complement strand
GGCGCCAAGGCCAAGAAGGAGGAGGGCAAGGTCGGCAAGAAAGACGCCAAGATGAAGCAGGCCAAGGGCAACAAGGTCGAGATGCAGAAGAAGCAGCTCGACAAGGAGATCGCCGAGGACGCCGGTGTGCTCGGCGCGCTGCGCGAGGGCGGCGAGCTCGACGGGGTCTTCGGCAGCTCCAACCTCAACTCCGACCTCGCGGGCGGGATCGGGGGCCTCATCGGCGCCAAGGGGACCCAGATCGGGTCTGGTGGCCTGGGGTCCCGCGGTTCGGGCCTGGGCGGTGGCGGCTCGGCCGAGGGCCTCGGCGGCCTGGGCACCAAGGGTCGCGGCTCCGGCGCCAGCGGCTACGGCTCGGGCGGCGGGAACTTCGGCGCCAAGGGCGAGGGCGGCATCGGCCGGATCGGCGGGGACCCGATCATCCTCGGCGCCCTGGACAAGTCGCTCATCGACGCGGTCATCAAGCGCCACATGAACCAGATCCGCTACTGCTACCAGCGCGAGCTGACGAAGGACCCCAGCCTGGGCGGTAAGGTCGTCGTCAAGTTCGTCATCGCCAAGGACGGGTCGGTCTCCAAGGCCAGCATCAAGTCCAGCTCCATGGGCAGCAAGGCGGTGGAAGGCTGCATCACCGGCCGGTTCATGCGGTTCCAGTTCCCCGAGCCCAAGGGCGGCGGCATCGTCATCGTCTCGTACCCGTTCATCTTCTCGCCCGGCTGATCGACCCGGGAGGATGCGGCGGACACCCCGGCTCCGGCCGGGGTGTCGTGCGTAGGAGGACGCCGATCCGGCGGCCTTCCCCGCGCCTGTCCGAAGGCCGTCAAGCCCGCGCCGGCGTGCTTTCCATCGGGCGGGTCGCGTGGTATGAAACCGGCCTTCCCCGACCTGGGTGGCGTGCGCCTGCCGCGCGACCGGGTCCCCTCCGACGGACGAAGCAAGCATGAAGACCTCGCGAATCCTGCTCGGCCTGGCCCTCGGCCTCACCACCCGCACCGCGCTGGCCGAAGACTACTCGGACCTCGACTCCAAGGACGAAGGCAAGAAGAGCGTCCAGGACCGCATCCGCGCCGAGCCGGTCCGCGAGATCAACCGCGGTTTCTACCTGAAGGCCAACGTGGGCGGGGCCTTCTACCTGGGCCAGTTCGCCGGAGCGGTGAGCGGCGGCACCTCGACGGCGCTGGCGGTCGGCCAGGACTTCCTCGACCGCGAGAAGACCTCGATGGCCTGGGAGTTCGCGTTCTTCCAGGGGATCCACAACGGGGTCACCTACGACCAGCAGGCCGGCGTCGGCCCCTACGTCGAGGGCGACCTGCGGACCTACACCTTCGCCGCGCTCATCGAGTGGAACGGCTACCTGGGCCGGCGCCTCGGCGTCGGCGGACGGGTCGGCGGCGGGGTGCTGTTCAGCCCGCTGCTGATGGAGCGGACCTACTACGAAGACGAGGTCCTGCGCGCCTGGGGCATCGAGGACCCCGGCCTGCATGGCCAGCCCCACCCCATCGTCCAGGGTGGCCCCAACCTGGAGTACTACACCAAGCTGGCGCACTTCTCGCTGGGCCTGGACGCGGATGTCTTCTACGCGATCGGCTGGGACCTCGGCATGTCGGTGACCGGCAACATGAAGTACACCTTCTGATCCACAGCCTCCGGGCGGTGGAATGCACCGCCCGGGCCATGCTATGCTGCGCGTGGCACCGACAGGGAGCGACGTGGTTGCGTTCTTCACACCGGCTCTGATCCTCGCGGGTTGCCTGGGCCTCGAGGGCATCCCCGGCACCGACAGCGGTGTCGGTGGGCTGACCGACACGGGTCCGAGCATCGCCACCTTCGGCGGGATGAGCTTTCCGTCCGCCGTGGACTTCGGCCGGGTGGAACTGGGTGTGCAGGAGACGGTGGACGTCGTCCTCACCAACGAGAGCAGCTCCAACGTCACCATCTCCGAGATCCTGCTGGATGCGCCGGCTGCCTTCGACGCCGAGTACACCTCGGTGCCCTGGGTCATCGGGTCGGGCGGCCAGTACGTCATCACCCTGTCGTTCCTTCCGACGACCGAGGGGGTCCAGGCCGGAACCCTGAGTTTCGGGGTGGACGGCGTAGACGGCCTGGCGGACATCCAGATCTCGGGCGAGGGCTGGGCCGGGGGTGACACCGGCGTGGTCGGCGACGGCGGCAGCGGCGGCGGCGACGGAGGCGGCAGCGGTGACGGCGGCGCCTCGGCCGGATCGCTGAGCTACAGCACCACCTCCATCAACTTCGGGACGGTGCCCGTCGGGTCCTCCGACACCGAAAACGTGGTGATCGTCAACGAGGGCAGCGACCCGGTGATGATCTCCAACATCACCAGCAGCGACTCGGCCTTCTCCACCTCCGGGCTCACGACGCCGGTGGAGATCGCCGGCAGCTCCAGCAAGACCCTGCAGGTGCGCTTCTCGCCGACCGCCGCCCGGGCCTACAGCGGCACCGTCACCGTGCAGACCGAGCTGGGCAACCAGGCCATCTCGGTGCAGGGGGTCGGCGAGGCCGGCGCCACCCTGGGGCCGATCATCGACGTCAGCACCAGCGGCAGTTCGTCGACCTCGCTGGAGTTCGTCAGCATCCTCGACATCCCCGACACCAAGAGCGTTCGGGTCACCAACATCGGGGATGCCGCGCTCACCGTCAGCAACGTGTACCTGAACAACGACGCCACCGGTGGGACCTTCACCATCTCGGGCACCCGCAGCGGCACCCTCGCGGCCGGCGAGTCCCTGACGTTCTCCATCAGCTACACCTGCTACGACCTGTGCGCCGACATTCCGCTCACCCTGACCGACACCAACATCGCGCACATCCTGAGCAACGACCCCAGCCGGCCCGACTGGACCATCGAGCTGTGGGGGCTGTGATCGGCCGGCTTGCTCGTCGGCGCCCATCCGGCTAAGCCGCGGCGGTCTCGCGCGCCCGCGCGCCCGGCCACCCCGGCCGACTCCCCCCAACCCGTACGACGGGCGCCACGTCGACGTACCTGGCGCTCGTCCTATGCGAGGACGACATGGCAAACGAACGACCCGGCCTCATCGGCCGGAAGATCGGCATGACCCAGCTTTTTTCCGATGACGGGACCGCCACCGCGGTCACCGTGATCGAGGCCGGCCCCAACGCCGTCATCCAGGTCAAGACCGCCGACGGTCCCGACCGCTACAACGCCGTGCAGCTCGGCTTCGAGGACAAGAAGCCGTCCCGCACGACCCGCCCCGAGCAGGGACACTTCGACAAGGCGGGCGTCACGCCGAAGAAGCACGTCGTCGAGTTCCGCCTCTCCGAGGACGCCGTGAAGGGCTACACCCCGGGCCAGTCCGTGGGCGTGGCCGACGTGTTCACCGAGGGCGACCTGGTCGACGTCAGCGGCACCAGCAAGGGTCGGGGCTTCGCCGGCGTCATGAAGCGCCACGGCTTCCGCGGATTCATCCGGACCCACGGCACCCACGAGTACTTCCGGCACGGCGGCTCCATCGGGACCCGGCTGACTCCGGGGCACGTGCTCAAGGGCAAGAAGATGAGCGGCCACATGGGGGCCGAGCGGGTGACCGTCCAGAACCTCAAGGTGGTCAAGGTGGACGCCGAACACAACCTGCTCTTCCTCAAGGGCGGGGTGCCCGGCCCCAACGGCGGCATCGTCCGCGTGCGCAAGGCGGTCAAGGCCTGACGGGCCAACCCCTCTGCGGGCGGCCCGGCTCCCTCCGACGGGGCTGGCGCCGCGCCGCAGGATCGCGCGTTCCGACCCCCGGTCCCGCCGGGCCGTCACCGACAGCGGCGTCCGGGCTCAATCGGCCTGCTGCGCGTCGATCAACTGCTGGCGCAGCACGCGGCGCATGACCTTGCCCGATGCCGTGCGCGGCAGGGACGAGCGGACGTGTACCGCCGCCACCTTGAACAAGGGGTTCAACCCGGCCCGGATGCTCTGCTGGAATGCCGCGGCCAGGGTTGCGGGATCCGTGGGGGCGCCTGCTGCCGGGACGGCGAAGATCACGAGCTGTTCCGGGCCGCCACCCGGCGGAGGCACGGCCACCGCCGCGCAGGCGTCGAGTTCCACCGCCGAGGCGCAGGCCCGCTCGATCTCGGCGGAGCTGACCTTGATGCCGCCGAGGTTCATGGTGTCGTCCATCCGCCCCATCGCCCGGTAGAACCCCCCGGGCAGGCGGGCCAGCCGATCGCCGTGCCGGCGCAGCCGCCGGCCATCCGGACCCTCCGGCATCCCGGCGAAGTAGACATCGAAGTGGTCCCGGTTGAGCAGCCGGTTGCTGCTGCCGAGCTGGGGGGGGACCAACGCGACCTCGCCCTCCCCCACGTCGTCGACGAACCGACCGTCGTCATCGATCAGCAGCAGCGCGGCCCCCACCGCCGGCGTCGAGAAGCAGGCCGGGGCCTGGGGCTGCAGCAGGCTCCCGGTGATGTAGCCGCCGCCGATCTCGGTGCCGCCGCAATACTCGATGACCGGCCGATAGCCAGCCCGCGACATCAGCCACAGCATGTCGTCGAAGCGGGACGCTTCGCCCGTCGAGCTGAAGCACCGGATGGACGACCAGTCCAACCCGGCGGTGGCGTCCCTGGCCCGCCAGGCCCGCACGAGGCTGGGGACCACCCCCAGCATGGTCACCCCGGCGTCCTGGACGAATCGACAGAAGCCCGCCGACGACGGGTCCCCCTCGTACAGGGCGATGGCCGCGCCGTTGAGCAGGCTGGCGTAGATGAGCCAGGGTCCCATCATCCAGCCCAGGTTGGTGGGCCAGGCGACCACGTCGCCGGGATGGATGTCGTGGTGGGCCCAGCCATCACCGGCGGCCTTGATCGGGGTGAGGTGGGTCCAGGGGATCGCCTTGGGCTGCCCGGTCGTGCCCGAGGAGAACAGGACGTTGGTGACCGCCTCCGCGTCGGCCACCACAGCGCGGAGGGGTGCATCGACGGGCGGCAGGGGATCGGGG
>RFKJ01000574.1 GCA_003694325.1 Deltaproteobacteria bacterium | reverse complement strand
CGGCGGTCGAGGTGGGCCAGCACGCGGTGGATGGCGTCCCGGGGATCGGCCCAGGGCCAGGCGTGGCCCCCGGCGACGAAGGTGGGGACCGTCGGCCAGCGGTGGCGGAGGGGTGGGCGGCTGGCGATGGGGACCAGCAGGGTGGGGTCCCGCCGGACGTCGACCCCGGCCAGGGCCAGCACGCCCAGCCAGGCCCATCGCTGCCGGGCGCTGCTGACCAGGAAGACGTCCCCGGCGGCGAGGGCCCGGAGCACCGCCGGGGCGACCTCGGCCAGGGCGCCCTCGAACGGCGCTTCGAGCAGGCGGGGCGCGTAGAGGTCCACCGCGAGCGGTCGTTCCAGCACGGCCAGCGCCGGCGCGTCCTCGAGCTGGACGCACACGACGGCGTCGGGGGACCGGGCCGACGCCTTGCGCACGAGGTCGGCCGGCGATGCGAAGCCGCCGGGTTCATCCTGGTCCCGAGCCAGGAAGGACACCGCGTGGCCGGCCTGCTGGAGCCCCTGGCCCAGGTGCCAGGCCCGGATCCCGCCGCCGCGGGCCGGGTGGCCGGCGGCGGGCAGGCGACCGTGGTGGACGACGAGGATGCGCATCGCCGGGCAGCGTAGCAGCCGCGCCGGGGTAGCTTGAGCGCCGGATGCCTGCTCCTCGCCGAACCCGCCGACAACTGCTGCGCGACAGCGCCATGTACCTGTCGCGCCGCCTGGGGCGATCGCTGGCGCCGCCGGACCGGGTCAGCGTCAACCTCACCCTGCGGTGCAACCTGCGCTGCACGATGTGCACCACCTGCTACGACAGCCCCGAGCTGTCCACGGAGGAGGTCAAGGGGATCATCGACCAGACCGCAGCCTGGGGGGTGGAGGTGTTCAACCCGCTGGGGGGCGAGCCGTTCATGCGGGGGGACATCGAGGAGATCCTCGCCTACGCCGTGGCCCGCGGCTTCTACGTGACGGTGACCACCAACGGCACGCTCATCACCGACAAGCGTGCCCGGGCCATCGCCGCGATCCCCGCCGATCGCCTCCACGTCAACATCAGCCTGGACGGAGACGAGGCCGCCAACGACGCCATCCGCGGCGCCGGCTCGTGGCGGCGGGCCATCGCCGGGTACCGGCGGATCCGCGAGGCCGACGCCGCGGCGGGCAACAGCCGCCGCAAGATCCTCGCCAACACCATCCTGCACGCCGGCATCCTCGACCGCTTCGAGGCCATCCTCGATGAACAGGCGGCCCTGGGATTCGACGGTGTCCAGATCCTCAACCTGTTCCGGGTGGGGCCCGACGTGCCCCCAGAGAGCCGGGCCCTGTGGTTCTCGGCGGACCAGGCCGGCGACCTGGAGGCCCTCGCCGAGCGACTCGCCCGGCGCGCCGAGACCCAGGGGCCGACCGGCTACCGCATCCAGAACGATCCGGCCTCCCTGCGCAAGATCCCCCGGTACTACCGCGACGAGCTGGGCCCCCTGGAAGCGCCCTGCTGGGCCGGCTTCAAGGAGCTGTACATCAACGCCGACGGGGCCGCCATCATGTGCGATGGAAAGCTCGACTTCCTCAACGGGAGCTTCGGCAACGTCCGGGAGCAGACCCTCCGGCAGCTCTGGAGCAGCCCGGCCCTGGCCCGGCGGCGGGCGGTGGTCAAGGCCTGCCGGACCCCCTGCATCCAGGACTGCTACCTGCGACGCGAGAGCGACTCGGGGCGGGAACTGGCCGCCGACGCGGCCCGACTGGCGGCGGCCCGGCTGCGGTCGGCCGTCGCCCGGCGCCGCCGGCGGGTCCGGCGCATCGAGGGGGCGGTCCTGCGGCTGGAGCTGACCGACGTCACCGATGCCCCGGCTCCGGGGTGCACCACCCCGATGGATCGCTGGGAGCGCCTGGTGGCCTCCCTGCCCCAGCCCCCCAGCGCCGACAACTGGGCCCTGTTCCGCGACCGCGGCTACCTCGACTTCGGTCGCGGATTCATGGGATTCGAGGTGGTGCGGGCCGTCTGTGCCGACCTGGCGGCGGCTCGAATGGTGTTCGACACCCTGGCGGTGCGCTGGCGGGGAGAGCCGCTGCTTCACGGCGAGGCCGAGCCGATCCTGGGGTTCCTCCTCGACCACGTCGAGCGGGGCGAGGTGGCTGGTCGGCTGCGCCTGGAGACGAGCGGCCGGTTCTACACCGAGCCGCTCATCGCCCTCGCCGGGCGGCCGGTGCCCCAGGACATCGTGCTGGATCTCGACCGCTGGGCGGGGTTCGACGGCGGCGGGGCTTGGACCCCGGAGGCGGGGCTCCCCCCGGCGCTCAATCGGCTGGAGGCGGTCGCCGGTCCCCACACCCGCATCCTGTTGACCGTCCGGGCCACCCCGCACACCGACGCCCGGGCCCTGCGGGCGCTTCGGCCCGACTACGGGCTGGCGGCCGGCCGCTATCCCCCTTCCGGCTCCCGGCTGATCTTCGTTCGGCGCACCGACCACGACCACTTCCTGGCCAACCGCGAGGCCCGGGCATCCCTGGCCGCCGTCGCCACCGCACTCGGGGTGCCGGCGGACCTGGGGGAGGAGGACCGCCCCCGCCGCTGCGTGGCCCCGTGGCGCAGCCCGACGGTGAGCTGGGATGGCAAGATCACCCTGTGCCCCCGCGACGTCCGGCTCGAACAGCGGGTCGGCGAGGTGACCGGCGGTCGACTGTCCGAGGTCTGGCGCGGGCCGGACCTCGAAGCGGCCCGTCGACAGTGCGAAGGTGCCGGGGTGCCCGATCGGGCGCTGTGCCGGGACTGCGCCTGGCCGTGGAGCCCGAACCTGCCGGGGTAGGGGGCCGCGGCCACCGGGCCGACCGCTGCCGGGTCACGGCGCCGGCCTGGGCGCCTACCGGTGTTTGAGCTCGGCGTGACCTCGCCTCGTGGTGCGCGGGGTGTCGAACTGTGTTTGGTACGTGCCCGCGTTCTCCCGGCGGGCGGGAACCGTGGGCCCGTGCGCATCGAACAGTGTTCTGGATGGACTCAGCCGGGGGTGTGGGGCGGGCGGACCAGCCCGTCCTGCGGCGTGTAGCAGACGCCGTGTTCGTCGACGACCCGCCACGCCAGGCCATGGGGGATCCGGTCGACGTCGGTGTCCACCAGGAACAGGGTCCGGGTCGCCGCGGGGTCGGTGGGGGGAGGGCCGCCGAGCAGCGGGGCGAGGG
>RFKJ01000573.1 GCA_003694325.1 Deltaproteobacteria bacterium | reverse complement strand
GCTCCTCGAACGCGGCTACGCCGTGGCGTTGCACGACGGGCAGGCCGTGCGCGACACCGCCTCGGTCTCGGTGGGGGACCGCCTGGAGCTGCGGCTGCACCGGGGCAGCCTGGACGTCGAGGTCCGCGAGGTCCATCCCCCGGACCCACCGGCGGGCGAGACGTGCTAGCTTGACTGCCTCGTGGAGGCCCCATGCGCGTCTGCCTGCAATGCGACAGCGAGTACATCGACGATCCCCCCCTCTGTCGCTCCTGCGGCGCCGAGACCGTCACGCCCGAGGAAGCCGAGGTCCAGCGGCAGCTCCGCGAGCGGCTGGCGACCGAGAAGCTGGTGTCGGTCTACACCTTCGACTCGCCGGTCGACGAAGCGATCCTCAGCCGGTTGATGACCGAGGCGGAGATCCCGTGGACGGTCAAGGGCGGGCCGGATGGCGCCTTTCCCGGCGTCTCGGGTGGAGCCCCCCCCTGGGGGGAACTGCTGGTGCCCGAGGACTCCGTCGAAGCCGCCCGGCGGGTGGTGGCGCGCTACGAGAAGGCCACCGTCGAAGACCACTCGCTGGACGGCGGGCTTGGCGATGAACCCGCCGAAGGCGGGTCCCCGGCCGCCTCGGGCGTCGATCCGGAGCACGGCGAGGGGTGAGCCGGGGAGCTGCGCCGGGCTGGGCCTTCGACGGGGTCCTCGTCCTCGGCAAGGAGCTCCGCCGCGACCCGGTCCGGGCCTGGCGTGAGCTGCGGGCGCGCTGCGCGGCCGCATCCGCCGCACTGCGGGCCGGGAGCCGGGGGGTCGCCTGCCTGGAGGCACCGTTCCGGGGCCAGGAACGCTCGGGGTCGGACCTGGTCGCCGGGTTCCTGGCCGAGCTGGGGGTCGAGCCGAGCCGGATCCACCTGCGGTCGATCACCCACTCCACCCGCGCCGAGGCGGTGGACGGGGCGGCCCTGGCCGACCGGCTGGGGTGGCGCCGGTTGCTGGTGTTGACCCACGCCTACCACGTCGACCGTGCTCGCCGGTACTTCGAGGAGGAGCGGGGGGCCCCGGGGGTGGCAGTCCACGATCCCGGCGCGCTGCTGCGCCTCGCCGATGCCCGTGAGCGGGCGTGGATCCTCGCCGGCGCCGTCACCGGGGCGACCCGGCGTGCCGAGCAGCCCACCGAGCGCCTGTTCGGCCTGCTCGGGACCGCATTGCGGCCGTTGCCGAGACCGGTGCGCCACGGGCTGGAGCGACGAGCCGGGCGGTGGCTCCGGGCGGTGGGGGAGCCGGGCTCCGCGGGCCGGCGTCGCCGAGCCGGTCACCGGGCCGCCACCCATGAGGATATCGCCGCGCCGGGTCGAACCGACGCCGGGGACCCCCGCCGACCGTAAGGTCCGGGCCGGCTCCGTCACGTCGCCGGGCCCTCACGCCGGTCCGGAGGCCCCCAGGGGCGCGCTGCGGGCCTGGGCCAGGGGCAGGCGGACCAGGAAGGTGGCGCCGCGGCCCGGCATCGATCGCACCAGCAGCTCGCCGTCGTGCGCCTCCACCAGCCGGCGGCTGATCGGCAGGCCCAGGCCGGTGCCGTCGCTCCGGGTGGTGAAGAAGGGGATGAACAGCTTGTCGCGGTCCTCGGGGTGGATCCCCGGCCCGTCGTCGATGACCGCGATCTCCACGGCCGGCGCGATGCTCCCGTCGCGCGCCCGCAGGCGGGAGTGACCGGTGCGCACGGTGACCGACCCGGCGTCGCCGAGCACCTGCACGGCGTTCTGCACGAGGTTGAGGAGCACCTGGCGGACCTTGTCGGGGTCCACCTCGGCCATGGGCAGGTCGGCCTGCAGTTCCTCGACGAGGCGGATGTCGGGAGGCAGGTCGCCGGCCCGGACGAGGTCCAGGGTCGCGTGCACGAGGTCGTTGATGTCGGCGGGCTCGGCCCGGACCACGAAGGGTCGGCTGTAGTTGAGGAACTGGTCGACGACTGCGTTGAGGCGGTTGGTCTCGCCGATGATGATCTGCAGGAACTCGGCGACCACCGCCGGATCCTGCTCGGTTTCCAGGTACTGCGCCGCCCCCTTGATCCCGGCGAGGGGGTTGCGGATCTCGTGGGCGAGGCCCGCCGCCATGGTCCCCAGGGCCGCGAGCCGGTGCTGCTCCTTGGCCTGCTCGACGGCGGCGATGTTCTCCAGCACGTGGGTGGCCCGGTCGACGGTGTCGACCAGCCGGTGGACCTCCTCGCGCGAGAAGCCGTCGGACCAGGCCTCGTCCTTCAACGCCAGCCAGCCGAGGACGAACTCGCCGGAATGCACGCTGATCACGAGGTCGGCGTCCATGCTGTCCAGGGTGCGGAGGCGGGCGGCGGCCTCCTCGTGGCCCGCGCCCCGGCGGCGGACCCGCTGTTCGAGGTCGGCCCGGACATAGGCCCGCTCCCCGCGCTGGAAGCCCTCGGTGAAGGGACGGGCCGAGATGGTGTGGGTCAACGGATGGTCGGTGGTGCCCTTCTGCAGCGTGAGGCGGTAGACGCCGGAGTCGGGGTCCCGGAGGTAGAGGGTGACGAGGGGGGCTCGCCCGCTGTCGAACAGGCGGCCGACGAGCGCCCGCTCGAGGCCGTGGAGGGTGATCGTCCGCGCCAGCTCGCGGTCGATCTCGGCGAGGGTTGCCTCCAGGCGGCGGCCCCGGATGTTGAACCACTGGTCGGCCAGGGCCTCGATGCGCTGGCGCAACGGGTCGTAGAGGGCGAGGAACAGGACGCTGGCCAGGAAGATCTGGAAGGTGCCGTGGATCGGGTTGGCCGACAGGCCGCCCAGCCACAGCACCGAGACCCCGTCGACGAACACCAGCAGAAGGCCGGCGACCCCCAGCGTGAACAGGCGGGAGAAGATCTCGTGCAGATCGAGGAGCCGCGTCAGCCGCAACACCTGGTACAGGAAGTAGAGGAACAGCGTGGTGGCGACCGCGCCCAGCGGCGGCATCAGTCCCTGCAGCTCGGCGCCGCGGTGGGTCAACCCGTGGGCCGACAGCCGGGGGGCCGGACCCAGCCCCCGCAGCAGGTCCTCCATCAGGGTGAGACCGACCGCGCAGCAGAGCAGGACGAGCAGGTAGCGGAGTCGGGCCTGCTCCACCCGGTTGCGCGAGGCGCGCAGCTCGGCGACGAGGCGCTGCACGCACAGCAGCAGGCCGCCGTAGGTGTAGATGCCGAGGAGGACCTCGGCCGGGCTGGCCCGGGGGACGTCCTGGTAGAACAGGATGTCGGTGACCAGGAAGCCGACGGCGACCACGGGCGCGGTTCCCCACAACCGACGGGCTGCGCGGCTGGCGGGGGCCTGGGGGTCACCGAGCAGGCGGTCGAGGAAGCCCATGAGCGCTGCCGGCAGGAAGGCGACCACCCCCGACTGCAGGTAGCGGGCCATCCCCATGCCGGGGAGCAGGAACAGGGCGAAGCCGGTGTACATCGTGCCGGCCAGCACCCCGAGCACCATGAAGCTGCGCCGCACCGGGTCCTGCCGCTCGCTGGCCCAGGTGCGCAGCGCGAGGCCGAAGCAGAACCCAGCGGCCAGGAGGTAGATGAGGGTGTTCACGGGGGGCGTCCGGTGGGGCGCGGGGCACGTCGTCGGCGAGCTTAGCCGGCTAAGGTCCGGGCATGGACCTCTCCTGCCTTCCGAGCATCAGTGCACTCCTCGCCGACCCCCGGCTGGCCGGGCTTCCCCATGCCCTGGCGGTCCGCGCCGCGCGGCAGGTGGTGGATGAACAGCGACGGGTGCTGATGCGTGGCGGAACGCTCGCCCCCGACCTCCCCGACCGGGTGTTGCAGCGGGCCCGCCTCCTCGCCACCCCCCGCCTGCGCCGGGTCATCAACGCCACCGGGGTCGTCATCCACACCAACCTCGGGCGCGCGCCGCTGTCGCCGGACGCGGTGACCGCGGTGGTGGAGGCGGCCGGCGGGTACAGCTACGTCGAGATGGACCCCGAGAGTGGACGCCGGGGCGGACGCCTGGCTGCGATCGAGGCCCTGGTCCACGAGATCACCGGAGCCGAGGCGGCCATCGCGGTGAACAACAACGCGGCGGCGGTGCTGCTGGTGCTCACCGCGCTGGCGCGGGGGCGCGAGGTCATCGTCAGCCGGGGGGAGCTGGTGGAGATCGGGGGCTCGTTTCGCGTCCCCGAGGTCATCGCCGCCGGAGGCGCCCGGCTCGTCGAGGTCGGGGCGACCAACCGCACCCGTGTCGACGATTTCGCCGCCGCCATCGGGCCGGACACCGCGATGCTCCTGCGCGTCCACCCCAGCAACTACCGGATCGAGGGGTTCACGGAGCGTCCCGACCGGGATGCCCTGGTCGCCCTCGGGCGCGACCGGGGTGTGCCGGTGGTCGAAGACCTCGGCAGCGGCGTTATCGGCGACGTGCAACTCGCTCCGGGGGTGCTGGCCGACGGCGGGAGCGTCGACGAGGACGCGGCCGACCGGGTGCTCCAGGCCGGGGTGGACCTGGTGTGCTTCTCGGGGGACAAGCTGCTCGGTGGACCCCAGGCGGGCGTGGTCGCCGGGCGGGCCGACCTCGTGGCGGCCTGTCGCCGTCACCCGCTGTACCGGGCGCTCCGCCTCGACAAGCTGGGACTGGCGGCCCTGGAGGCGACCCTGCGCCACTACGCCGAGGGCCGGGCGGCGGAGCTGCCGGTGCACCAGATGCTCGCCGCCGATCCCGCCGCCCTCGACGCCCGGGCGCGGCGGATGGCAGCCGCCCTCCCCGGCGCCCGGGTGGAGCCCGATCTCGGCTACGTGGGGGGCGGGGCCTTGCCGGCGCGCGGGCTCCGGACCTCCGTCGTCGCGGTGCCGGTTCCAGACCCCGATGACCTCGCCCGACGACTCCGCACCGGTCGCCCGGCCATCGTCGCTCGGGTCGCCCGGGACACCCTCCGGATCGACCCCCGGACCCTGCTTCCCGGGGAGGAGGAGGCCGTGGTGCGCCGCCTGCGCGAGCTGCTGGACGACCCCACGGGGCGAGGCCCGGCCGGTGGAGCGGACGGTCCGGCCCGCGACGGTTAGGACCCGGCGATGGCCCACGGCTTCTACCAGCTCCTCGGCGTCTCCGAAGACGCGACGACGGCCGAGATCGAGCACG
>RFKJ01000042.1 GCA_003694325.1 Deltaproteobacteria bacterium | reverse complement strand
CTCGGCCCCCGACCGGCCGCGGGCCGGCGGGGAAGGAGATAGGGCCGCCGTGTTCGACCGTGATTCACCTGCCAGGGAGCCGCCATGTCCCGACCCGTCCGGCCCGGAGACCGTCCCAACCACTTCCGGATCTGCCTGACGGGCGGCCCCGGCGGCGGAAAGACCACCGCAGCAGACCTGTTCCGCCGGGAGATCGGCGAGGAGGTGGTGGTGGTCCCGGAGGCCGCCACCATGCTGTTCAGCGGCGGGTTCCCACGTTCGTCGGAGCCGCTGGCCCGGGAAGCGGCCCAGCGGGCCATCTTCCACGTCCAGCGCAACCTCGAGGACCTGCAGGCGGCCCGGTATCCGGGGCGGATCCTGCTGTGCGACCGGGGAACGGTGGATGGCGCCGCCTACTGGCCGGCCGGCCGGGGCGACTTCTTCTCCGCGATGGGGACCACCCGCGCCGAGCAGCTCCAGCGCTACGACGCGGTGGTGTTCTTCGAGAGCGCCGCCGCCGGCGGCGTCGAGGTGATGGAGAGCAACAACCCGTGGCGCAAGGAAGGCGTCGACGAGGCCCGGGAGCTGGACCGGGCGCTGCGCGCGCTGTGGTCGGACCACCCCCGGTTCCAGCTCGTCCCCCACAACCCGTCGTTCTTCAAGAAGATCGTCGCCGGCCTGGCCGCCATCGAGAGCATCGTGGCCCGGCTCCGCCAGGAAGAGGGCAGGGCGGAGTGATGGGAGGGGTGGCGGTGGCCCTGGCGCTGGCCGCCTGCGCCGAGCCCGTCGACTGGTTTGCCCCGACGCCGCCGCCGGTCGCCGGGGAGTGGAACCAGTACCGCTTGGAGCCGACCCACGCAGGGGTGGCGCCGGCCGGCACCGAGGTCGGTCCCGCGCTGTCGCTGACCTGGAGGAGCGATTCCTACGCCATCGGGGACTACTCGGCGTCCAAGGGATCGCCCTCGCTGTCCGATGACCTCGTCTACGTCGGCATCGACGACGGCATCCTCCGGGCGCTGGACCGGGCCACCGGCGCCCTCGTCTGGGAGTTCCGGACCCGAGCCGCCGACGACGAGGCGCAGCGGGAGGACAGCGAGCACCGGGGGATCCACGGCACCCCGGCGGTGGCCGACGGGCGGGTGTTCATCGGGGCCTACGACGGCTGGATCTACGCGCTGGATGCCGCCGACGGGAGCCTCCTGTGGGACCGCCACCTCGGCGACTCCATCGGGGCCTCCCCGGTTCTGTACCAGGGACACGTCCTCATGGCCGTGGAGTACGGCGCCCCCGACGGGCGGGTGTTCGTGCTCCGCCAGTCCGACGGCCGCAAGGTGTACGTCACCCCCCGCCTGGGTGACCACCCCCACTCCTCGGTGACCGTCGACCCGACCCGCGGCTGGTTCTTCGTCGGTGCCAACAACGGTCGCTTCTCGGCGTTCGACCTGGTGGAGGAGCAGCTCGTCTGGGAGTTCCAGATGCCGGAGGGGGGGGAGATCAAGTCCACCGCGGCGATTTTCGAGGACACCGTCCTGGTCACCTCCTGGGACGATCGACTCCACGCCCTCGACATCGACACCGGGCGGGAGCGCTTCTCCTTCCAGACCCTGGCCGACACCATGTCCTCGCCGTCCGTGCTCGACGGGATGGCGGTGTTCGGCAGCCACGACGGGCGGGTCTACGCCATCGACGCCGACCCGGCCCATGACTACGCCGACGACCAGGATCGGGAGCTGTGGCACCACGCCACCGACGGCTGGGTCCTGTCGTCGGCGACCATCGTGGAGGATGCAGGGGTTGCGCTGATCGGCAGCAACGACGGGACCCTCCGGATGCTGGACCTCGCAGATGGAAGCCTGGCCTGGAGCGTCCGCCTCGACGGGGTGGTCAGCTCGGTGCCGGTGGTGACCGGGGAATCGGTGTTCGTGACCGACGGGTCCGGCACGACCTGGCGGTTCGACATGCCGTGAGCCCGGCGTGCAGCAGGCCGACGGCTCCTGCCGGCGACCGGGGCGGGGGAGTCGCCCGGTCCCCTACTTCAGCCGCTGCGACAGCTCCGACCAGCGGCCGCCGAGGGCCTGCTCGGCCATCGGGTAGAGCATCCCCTCCTCCTTCATGTTGTGCTGCTGCACGAGCATCAACATGGTGTCACCGCGGGCGAGCACCCCCTTGCGGTCCCCCTGGGCCAGCAGGTCGGCCATCTCCTGGATCACGGCGCGCATCTGGTCGTGTTCCATGCGCATGACCATGGTCGGGCCGCCGGTCATGCCGGTGGCCTCCTCGAAGGCGGGGAACAGCACCTCCTCCTCCCAGGCGAGGTGCCGCAGCATCACCCGCTCGTACTCGTCCCAGGCCTCCTGGACGTCGTCGTCGCCCTCCAGCAGCTCCTCGAGGCGGGCCCAGGCGTCGTCGCAGGCCCGGTGGTCTTCGGTGAAGAACTGGCGCAGGCCGGCGGCGGGGGTGCCGGTCGACGCCGGGGAGGCAGCGCTGGCGCCGGGCGCGGGGGCCGGTGCGTCGGAGGCGGCGCCCCGGTCGGTGGCCGGGGAGCCCGTGGGTGAACTCGCCGGGGTGGAGGGGTCCGACTTCTTTCCGAACAGACCGCGGAGGATGCCAGCCATGTCGTGCTCCGGTTCGACGGGTGGGTTATCGCTTGATAACATCGTGCCCGATGACTGCAAGGAAGACCCGCTCGGAGCGTCGTGACCAGGTGGTGGATGCCGCCCTGGCGCTGCTCGCTGACGTGCCGCTCGACCAGCTCACCACCCGGCGGCTCGCCCGGGCGGTCGGCGTCAGCCAGCCGGCCCTGTTCCGCCACTTCCGGTCGCGGGACGAGATCGTGGCGGCGGTCATCGACCGGGTGCGGCGGGACATGGGGGACCTGGCGTCCGAACTCCTGGCCGGCGACAGGTCGCCGCTGGCGACGATCGAGGCCCTGGTCCGGGGGCTGCTGGGCTACGCGGCCGAGCACCCGGGGATGCCGCGCCTGCTGTTCACCGACTTGTCCGGCGCCACCAGCGAAGGCTGTCACGCCGCCCTGAGTCAGATCGTCTCACTGCAGCGGAACCTCCTCGGCGAGTTGATACGGCAGGCGCAACGGTCGGAGTCCCTGCCCGCGGAGGTGGACGTGAGCCAGGCTGCGCGACTGATCCTCGCCATGGTGCAGGGCGTCGTCCTGCAGTGGCAGGTCGAGGGTCGGCCGGACCGCCTGGATGCCGACGCGACGGCGATCATCGAGACCTGGCGAACCTGCCTGCGGGCCGGCGTGCCCGCGGCGGACCCCGGGGGCGAGGCTCCCCCGGCCGATCCGTCGAGCGCTCGGGACGACGCCGCGCCGGAGCCCGCCGAGGGGGTGGCCCTCCTCGACGTGCGGCCGATCCTCTCGCGGGGGGTCGATCCCCTGGAGCACGTCCGGTCGGCGCTTTCGTCGGTGCGCGACGATGGTGCGCTGGTCGTCGTGGCGCCGTTCCGTCCCGAGCCGCTGCTGCTTCTCCTCGCCGGCCAGGGCTACACCACCCGGGTCGAGGAGCAGGAGGGCGTCCACCTGGTCACCGTCATCGGTCCGCGGGCCGCCCCGCCCGTCGACCTGCGCCCGCTGCCGGCCCCCGAGCCGCTCGAACAGGTCCTGTCCATGTCGTCGGCCCTCGTCCCCGGGGCCTCCTTCCTCGCCCGCGTCCCCCGGGTGCCCCAACTTCTGCTCCCCCGGCTCGCCGAGCGGGGGATGGCGTGGAGGGTCGTGGGCCTGCCGGACGGCAGCGCGTTGTTGCACGTATCGAGGCCGGCGTGATCCCGGCGGG
>RFKJ01000572.1 GCA_003694325.1 Deltaproteobacteria bacterium | reverse complement strand
GGGGTGACGACGACGCGGCGGGGTTCGGCGACGGCCCGGAGCCGGCACCGGCAGGCGCCGCGGCCTCCGGGGACGACTGGGCCGAAGGGGGTGGCTCGGTCATCGAGGACGTGACCAGCCTGGTCAACTTCCGGCAGACCGTGTTCGAGGGCGGCGCGCTGCGCGTCCGCGGCCTGATGGACGAGGACCCGGTCGACCTCGAGGCGTTCAAGCGGCACGTCATGGCCGACCCCGACATCGTGGGCAGCGTCGTCGGTCCCGACGGCCAGCACGCCGTGCTCGTCGTCCGCACGGCCCTGATCAGCAACGAAGCCTCGCGCAGGGTCCAGGACGCGCTCCAGTCGCTGGTCCAGGGCTACAGCCAGCCGGGATTCGACATCGTGGTCACCGGCCTGCCGGCGCTGGAGCACGCCGTCAGCGGCAGCCTGATGCGGGACATGCGGGTGCTCATCGGCGTCGCCTTCGGGTTGATGGCCCTGGTGCTGTTCATCCACTTCCGCAGCGTGGTCGGGGTCATCGCTCCGCTGGTCGTCGTCGGTGTGTCGATCATCATCACCCTGGGGATGATGGCGGCGACGGGGATGCCCATCACCCTGCTGACCAACATCGTGCCCGCCTTCCTCATCTGCGTCGGCCTGGGCGACTCGGTCCACATCCAGTCGGTGTACCGTGACAAGCTCGCCCACGGAGCGACCCGCAACGAGGCCATCATCGGGGCGGTGGGCAGCACCGGGCTGCCGGTGCTGTTCACGACCCTGACCACCATGGTGGGACTGCTGTCCTTCCGGTCGGCATCGACGCTGGGCATCCAGCAACTCGGAATGGTGGCGGCCTTCGGTGTGTTCGTCGCGCTGTGGATGTCGATCACCATCATCCCGCTGTTCTCCCCGCTCATCGGGCCCCCCAAGGCCGCGGCGTCCGACGTCCCGACGACGGCGGGCGGCCGGCGCATCGACCTGGTCGACAAGCTGCTGCGCGGGCTGACCGGCTGGTCGGCCGGTCGGCCGGGTCGGGGGCGGGTCTACGCCGGCACGGCGGTGCTCGCGGTCATCGCCGCCATCGGGATCTCCCGGATCGAGGTCTTCCACGACCCGCTGACCTGGCTGCCGTCGGGGCACCCCATCCAGACCAGCATCCGTGAGCTGGACGAGAAGGTGGGGGGCACCAGCAACGTCGCGGTGGTCATCGACGCCCCCGGGGAACTGGGGGTCAAGGACCGGGACCTGCTGGTGCGGATGGACCGGCTCATCGACTACGTCCAGGCCTTCGAGCATCCCCGCACGGGCCGGAAGATCGTCGGCAACGCCATGAGCATCGTCGGCATCGTCAAGGAGGTCAACCGGGCCCTGCACCAGGGCGACCCGGCCTACTACGCCCTGCCCGACACCCAGCGGGGGGTCAGCGATGCCCTGCTGCTGTTTGAAAACGCCGGTCCGGAGGATCTCCGGCGGGTGGTGACCGCCGACCTCAAGCGGACGCACATCACCTTCCGCCTGGACTGGATGGACGCCACCTCGCTGCAGCCGCTCAACGACTACCTCCGCAAGGGGGTCGACGAGATCATCGGGGACGCGGCGACGGCGACGATCACCGGCACGGCCTACTCGCTGGTCAGCACGGTGGGCGCGTTGATCGGCGACCTCATCCGCAGCTTCGGCCTGGCGGTGTTCGTCATCGCCGTGATGATGGCCCTGTTGTTGCGAAACCCCAAGCTGGCGGCGATCTCCCTGCTGCCGAACCTGCTGCCGGTGGCCTTCATCCTCGGGTTCATGGGCTTCTCCCACATCCCCATCGACATGGCCACCCTGCTCATCGCCAGCATCGTCATCGGCATCGCGGTGGACACGACCATCCACTACCTGCACCAGTTCCGGGTGGTCTTCCGGGAGAACCACGACGTCGAGGCCGGCATCCGCTACGCCCTCGACCACGCCGGCCGCGCCCTGGTGAGCACCAGCACCATCCTGGCGCTGGGCTTTGCCGCCTACATGGCCTCGTCCATGGCCAACGTCCGCCGCTTCGGCATCCTGGTGTCGGTGGCCTGCCTGACCGCGCTGCTCACCAACCTGATCCTCGTTCCCGCCCTGCTCCGCACCTTCTACGGAGGTCACCGTGCCCGCTCCTGACTCCGTCCGTCGCCCTGTTCTGCCCGCGCTCGGCCTGCTGGTCTGGGGACTCTTCGGGTGGGCGGCGCCGGCGCGCGCCCTGTCGCCGACCGAGACCGACCCTTCTGTCATCATGCACGCCGTCGAGGAGCGCCCGACGGGCGATCGCCAGGTCGGCCACCTGCAGATCACCATCCAGGACAAGTCCGGGCGGGAGCGGACCCGCTCCCTGGTCACCCGGGCGATGCAGTTCGACGGCGGAACGAAGCAGCTCCTCATCTTCGAGTCGCCGGCCGATGTCCGGGGTGCCGGGCTGCTGTCCATCGACTACGCCGATGGTGACGCGACCGATGACCAGTGGCTGTACCTGCCCAGCCTGGGGCGGACGACCCGGATCGCGTCGGGCGACAAATCCGGTTCCTTCATGGGCACCGACCTGACCTACGCCGACATGACCCAGAAGGACCCGGACGCCTACGACTACACCATGATCGACGCCAACGCCGAGGTGGACGGGGAGCCCTGCTGGCTGATCGAGGCCCGTCCCCGGACCGACAAGGAGAAGTCGGAGACGGGGTACCTCAAGACCCACCTGTGGATCAGCAAGGAAAAGGGGATGGCGTTGCGGATCAAGGCCTGGGTCATCGCCGGCAAGCGCCTCAAGTACACGCAGTTCAGCGACTTCAAGCAGATCGACGGGATCTGGATCCCCCACAAGGTCACGGTCCGCACCATGCGGGACGGCGCCCTCGAGAGCCAGTCGATCCTCCAGTTCACCGATCTCAAGCTCAACCAGCCCGACGTCACCGAGGCGGACTTCACCGAGCAGCGACTGGAACGGGGGCTCTGAGTGTTCGGCGCAACCCTGCTGGCCACGGCGCTGGTCGCCGGTGTGGCCTTCGCCGGCCCGGATTCGACCGGCGATGGGGACGAGGACGACCGCGACGGGCCTTCCCCGGAACAGCGCGACGATGGGGGTGAGGAGGACGCCGGCGACGAGGACCCCGCGCCCGGCGATGACGACGAGGCCGGTTGGGGAGACGACGAGGACGGCTGGGGCGAGGACGACGCCGGAGGGTTCGCCGAGGTCGATGTCGACGCCCCGGAGCCCGGTCGCAGGCCCTCGCCGGTGCGCTTCGGCGGGTCGCTGGCCACGGCCGAGGCGTTCTGGCTGGAGCCGCGGGCCGACCACAGCGCCTTCGCCAAGGCGCGCCAGAGCGCCGACCTGTGGCTGGAGTTCCGGCAGGACATCGTCCGGGCCCGGGTGTCGGGGCACGGCGAGTACGACATCGCCATGGCGGTCAACCACGACGAGTGGGACCCGGCCACCCTCGACGAGTACCGCCAGCAGCTCGCCCTGCGGGACGCTTGGGTGTCCATCTCGACCGGGGCGCTGGACACGACGCTGGGTCGCCAGGTGGTCGGGTGGGGCGAGGGACGCATGGTGAGCGTGGTCGACCTGGTCAACCCGCGCGACCTGCGCGAGCCCGGGATGGTCGACCTCGAGGACCTGCGCCTGCCGGTGACCATGGCCCGCCTGTCCCTCTCCCTGCACAGTGACCGCTTCTGGACTGGCAGCCACCGCTTCGAGGCGATGGTGGTGCCGGAGGCCGACTTCGGCTACCGCAGTCCGCCCAACGGCCCCTTCGGCAACCTGCCCGGCGTCATCGAGAGCGCCAGCCTCGACTACGACATCAACGGCATCGACGACTGGGCGGCGTTGCTGTCCGGCGCCGACATCTCCTGGAACCACGTCCAGAAGCGCTGGGACCTGGACCAGCTCCAGGCGTTCGGACGCTGGTCGTGGCGCGGCCGGGGAGTGGACCTGGCGTTGATGGCGGCCACGCTGCTCGACCAGCAGGGGGTGTTCCTGCTCCCCGAGCTGACCGACCTGGTCACGGCGGCCAACACCGGCGAACCCATCGCCATCGATCTCGACCACCGCCGGTTCACCATGTTCGGGACCTCGGGGGCCGGCCAGCTCCCCTGGCTGCTCCTCCGCTGGGAGCTGGCCTGCAAGCTGGGCGTCCCGGTCAATGCCGGGGAGATCCTCGACACCAGCGGCTTCGTGCCGACCTTTGCCATCCGCACCGACGAGGTCGACCTGGTCCAGGGGCTGCTCGGCCTGTCCTGGTCGGGCTGGAAGGGGACCACCCTCGATGTCGACCTGGTCGAGGGCATCAAGGTCGACGGCCCCGATGACTACCTGTTTCCCGTCGATGCCTCGTCCTGGTCCGCCCGGTTCGCCAAGCCGCTCCTCCGCCAGCGCATGGAGGTCGAGGCCATGGTGCTCGGCTGGGGGTGGACGGCCGAGTATGGCTGGGCGGCCCGTGGGGGCGTCTCCTACGAGATCACGGACGGCCTGGCGGCAAGTGTCGCTGCCATCACCTACCACCCGGGGATCGAGCGCGGTCCGCTGCTCGGCTTCGATGCGCACGATCGGGCCCAGGTCGGGCTGCGGTGGGACTTCTGAGGCCGGGGGCGGCCCCGGGGGGGTGCGGCCCTCGGCAAGGGCGGCGACCTACAGGTCGATGGTGATCGCCTTGTTCCAGACCGGGCAGGCCGCTCGGCACAGGCCGCAGCCGTTGCAGGTATCGGCGTCGATGACCGGGCGCCCGGCCACCATCCGCAGGGCGCCGATGGGGCAGGCCGGCGCGCAGGCGCCGCATTCCGGTCCCTGGAACACGAAGCAGCGATCGGGAAGGACCCGGGCCAGGCCGAAGAACAGCGCATCGGTGGGGATGGGAACCAGGGCGCCGGCCTCGCAGGCGCGGGCGCAGGGCAGGTCCGGGCAGAGATGGCAGGGGGCGGTGTTGGGGTCCAGGGCCGGCGTGCCGGCGTGGTGCCGCGAGGTGGCCGGGTAGGGACCGATGGCCCCGTGGGGGCAGGCTTCGGCGCAGGCCCGGCAGCCGGCCGGACCGGTGCACCGGCGCTGGAACTCGGCCTCGGGC
>RFKJ01000041.1 GCA_003694325.1 Deltaproteobacteria bacterium | reverse complement strand
TCCCCACCCGGATCCGTCCGCCCCGGACGGAATCCCCGCCCGGTGGGCCGGCCACGCCGAAGGCCAGGCCTCCCGAGCAGAGCAACGTCATCTACTTCCCCGGTCCCCGCCCCGGCCGCCGGGACACCGAGGGTGCGACCGCCCTGGATCCGGGCCGGGATCCCCGCCCGGGGCCGTTTCCCGGTCCGGCGGAGGCCAGCCTGCTGGACCCGTTGGAGGCGACGGCCCACGAACCGCTCCGGCGCCGGCGTGGAGGGGGAGACGATGCGCCGCGCACCAACTGGTGGCGGGTGGCGGCGGTGGCGGTCCTGGGCGCCTTGATCCTCGGCACGGTGCGGTTCTACGTCGCCATGAACACCGGCATCGACTACGGCCGCCCGGTGCGCCAGCCGGCCGCCCCGCCCGGGGCCGAGATCTACCTGGAAGGGGATCGAGGAACGGAGGGCGTCGCCGGCACCGCCGACGCGGCCGTGGCCGACGATCCCGTCGGCGCCGCCGCCCTGCGGGACCCCTACAAGGACATGGAGATCGACCTCCGGGGACGGATGATGCCGGGGCTGCAGCCGGTGGAGTCGGTCGACGACCTGGAGACCGCCTTGTTCATGGAGTTGACCAACATCGGGCTCAGCCAGGCCCGGGTGGCGGTCCACGTGCTGGCGACCGCCGGCGACACCGAGATCCCCGAGGTGGTGGAGGTGCGGATCCAGGTGCGGGACAACGGCAGCGGGCTGGACCGGCAGATCGGGGCGGCCTCCCTGGTGGTGGGCAAGTACATGCAGTCCCTCGACCTGACCGTGCCGCTGTTCGAGCTGGGCTTCGAGGGGATCACCCCAGGCAAGATCCGCAAGCGCCGCATCGACGCCGACCAGGCCCGCCAGCTCTACCTCGCGCGCCTGCGGTTGCGGGATTTCCTGGCCGGGCTGGGGCGCTGAGCGAGCCCGCCGACGGCGAGGGGCCGGGTACGGGGCCGGTGCGCGCCCGTCCGGCTACATCCCCTGCTTGGTGGCCTGCTGCAGGGCCTTGATGCTGCGGACGATGGCGGCCACCGACGGGGCCCCCCGGTTGGCCAGGCGGATCTTGCGGTCGGGGTTGACCAGGTAGACGGTGCGGATCACCCGCGGCTTGAACCCGAGGGGGATGCTGGCCTTGAACCGCCGGGCCACGCTGCCGCCGCGATCGGTGAGGATCGGGAACTCGAAGCCGTACTTCTCGGCGAAGGCCTGGTGGCTGGGCGCCTCGGCCGGGTTGATGGCGTAGACCTCGCAGCCCAGCTCCTTGAGCTCGTCGTAGTGCTGCTGGAATTCCTGGAGCTGGGCGGTGCACCCCGGCGTGTCGTCGGCGGGGTAGAACACCAGGATCGACCACTGCTTGCGCATCCGGTGCCACTTGCCGTCCCAGCTCTGGAGCTGGAACTCGGGCGCGGTCTCGCCTTCCGGGAGGAGGTCGGGGTAGAGCCGATCCTTGATGGCCTGCTTGACCGGGGTCGGGAGCCTGGCTGCAACTGCACCGAGCGATGGCATGGACACACCTCCGAGCCGCTGCGGCCTATCCCCGGAGCATCCGCCTCGCCAGCGGGGTGTCCGGGGGCACCCACGCGGCCAGGGGAGGCGCGATGACGACCGGGCGGCGGGCCAGGTCGGCCGGGGTGCGGCTGCCGGTGAGCAGGAGCGCGGTGCGGATCTCGGCGATGACGGTGCGGGCGACGTCGCGGACGGCTCGTCGTCCGCCGCGGGCATGGGCCTGGAGGAAGGCCCGGGCGATACCGCCGCAGCGGGCCCCCAGGGCCAGGGCCCGGGCCACGTCCAGCCCGGTGGACAGCCCGCCGGTCGCGCAGATCTCGAGTCCGAGGCCCGAGAGCTGGGCGACGCTGGCGGCGGTGGGGATCCCCCAGTCCCAGAAGGTCTCGCCGAGTCGCGCCCGGAGATGCTCGGCACGGCGGGTCTCGACGCCGACCCAGCTCGTCCCCCCCGCGCCGCTGGTGTCCACCTGCCGCACGCCCAGCGCCGCGACCCGCTGCCCGACGCTGCGGGACAGCCCGCAGCCGGTCTCCTTGACGATGACCGGGCAGGGCAGCTCGGCGACCAGGCGGGCGATGGTGTCGAGCCCTCCCCGGAAGTCGTCGTCACCCTCCGGCTGGATCACCTCCATCGCCGGGTTGAGGTGGACGCAGAGCGCATCAGCGCCGCTTTCGTGCACCATCTCCGCCAGGGCCTCGGTCGGCGCCTGCCGGGCCTGGACGATGCCGATGTTGCCGAGGACCAGGGTGGAGGGGGCCACGTCGCGGACCCGGTAGCCGGCGGTGATCCCCTCGGTGAGCAGCGGGCGCTGGCTGCCGAAGGCGAAGCCGATGCCCAGTTCCTCGGCCACCGCCGCCAGGTCCCGGTTGATCGCCTCGGCCCGGTCGACCCCCCCGGTCATGGCCGCGATGATCAGCGGGGCCCGGAGCGTCCGTCCGGCGAAGGGGGTCGTGAGGTCCACCTCGTCCACCGCCAGCTCGGGCAGGGCGTCGTGCACCAGCTCCACGGCGTGGAGCAGGTTGCTCTTGCCCCGGAAACCGACGTCGCCATCGATGCACAGGTCGATGTGGTCGGCCTTGCGACCGGAGATCGCGGGGGGCGGGGAGGCACCGGGGTCGCGGGAGGTAGACATGGCCGGCGGCTAACGCGGCGGCCCGGTCTACGGACGGACCGGGTCGGGGAGCAGCGCGATGTGGGCCTCGCCGGCGAGGTGGAAGAACCGTCGCTCGGCGGCGTGGTCCCACAGCCGCGCGCGGATGGTCGGATCGACGCGGGCACCGGGGACCCCGACGACCACTACGTCGTCGCGGGCTCGCACCGTCGCGCGACGGGGCTGCTCGGTCAGCAGGGGGATCTCCCCGAAGATCCCCCCGGACCGCAGGGTCTCGATCACCGTGCCCCGCCGCACCACTTCGAGCGACCCGTCGACGAGGATGTAGAGACCGTCGCCGGCCCGGCCCATGGTGTGGCCTCCAGGACAGGGGGGCGTCCGTGTACCGCCCCCGATCGCCCGGCCGCTCCGGGGCAGCACACGACCACCGGTCGGCGTGCGGCATTCCGGCGCTGGCGTTCAGCCGGCCAGCCACCCGGCGGGCCCGGCCACCGCGGCGTCGATGACCGGCAGGCCGGCCTGGAGGCAGGCGCGGCGGAAGTCCTGGCGGGACTCCTCGTCGGGCAGCCAGGCCACGGCCACGTCCCCGCCGCCCGCCCCGCTGGGACGGGCGGCCCCGCCACGGTCCACGGCCAGGGCCACGATCCGGTCGAGGGCCGGCGTGCGGTAGTCGATGCCGGCGGCGGCGGCCATGGCGGTCAGCAGCGCCCACGACTCGCGAGCACTGGCGATGGGATCGTCTTCGAAGTGCTCGACCAGGTGGGTGGACGCGGCGACGAAGGCCCGCCGGGCCGCCCGGTCCGACCACGCCAGGAAGGCCCGGACCCGGGGGCCGGTCCGGGCGCTGCGCCCGCTGTAGACCACCACCGGGACGGGCACCGTCACCGCCCGGGCGCGACGGCCGTAGAACCGGTGGACCCCACCGTGCACGCTCGCCAGGACGTCCACGCCGCTGCCCCCGCCCTGCACCCGCCGGTGGATGTCCAGGGCATCGGAGGCCGGCCGGCCGGCGGCCACGCAGGCGGCGACGCAGGCGGCGGCGCTGCCCCCGAACCCCGGCTTGCCAGGGAGATCCACCGGTCGATGGTCGACGAACCGGTAGCGCCCGGGGGGGGCGCCCTCCAGCGCCGGGCGCACGAAGCGATCGTCGCCGTCGGGGGTCTCGATCCGGACGCGTTCAGCGGCGGGGGCGACCTCGCACCGGACCCCGCGGTCGATGGCCATGACCAGCGCGGGGGCGCCGTCGATGACCGCGTACTCCCCGGCCAGGACCAGCTTTCCCGGTGCGAACACCGCCCGAGTGCCCGGGGCTGCCCGGGGGACCCCGCGGCTCATCGGTGCAGCTCGACCGTCGGATCCCTGCCGATCCCCAGGACCTCCACCCGCGGCGCGTGCGGGCGGAGGGCTGCGGCCACCTCGTCGGCGTCGGCGGCGGCGCACAGGACCTTGACGTTGGGGCCGGCGTCCATGGTGGCCCACGCCGAGATCCCCCGCCCCCGCAGGGCGACCACCGCGTCGAGGCAGGCCAGGGTGCCGGGCTGCTGGTAGCGGATCGTGGGCCAGGCGGTCAGCATCGTGGCGTGCATCTCCCAGGTGCTCCGCTCCATCTCCTCGCCCAGCGCCGCCAGGTCCCGGTCGAGGATCGCCTGGCGGGCCCGGGCCACCCGGGCCGGCGCCTGGTCGACGAAGGCCGGAAACAGGGGCGAGGTCTCCTGGGTGCGGATCATCCCCTCGGTGCTGCCCACGGGCTTTCGGGCGTCGCTGACCACCGCCACGACGATCCGCAGGTCCCAGTGTCCGGGGTCGGCGATGGGATGGCCGTGGCTGTCGCTGCCGTCGCGGAGTCGGCCGACCGACCACTCGACGAATCCGCCCCACAGGCTGCGGCAGGCCGAGCCCGATCCCCGCCGGGCGAGCACCGAGAGCTGTTCGGGCGATCGGCACTGGTCGGCGGCGACGTCGGCGGCCAGCACCAGGGCGGCGAAGGCCGAGCTGCTGCTGGCCAGGCCGGCGGCCGCCGGGAAGTTGTTGCGGCTGATCACGTGGCAGGGGGGACGCGCCGGATCCATCAGGTCGAGGATCCGGAGCACCCGGGTGCGGGCCCGGCCCACGGCCTCGGCGTCATCGATGACCACCCGGTCCTGGCCGGTACCGCGGATCACGGTGGTGACCGTCTCGAAGCGGTCGAGGGTCACCGACAGGGAGGGGACGGCGGGCAGGTTCAGGCGCAGGTCGCGCTTGCCCCAGTACTTGACCAGGGCGATGTTGGGGTGGGCGCGGGCGGTGGCGGCGGTCATCGGGGCTCCTGGCGGCCGACTATCCCGGCGGGGCCGGGCCCTCCGTCCCCGTCGCCGGGTCGTCGGCCGGGTCCCGGGGGCTGCGGATCTCGACGGCGAAGGCCGGCACGCCGCGGCGGGCGGCGGCGGCCAGCACCGGCGCGGGGTCGGGGGCCACCGCGATCACCACGCCCCCGCCGCCGGCGCCGGCGAGCTTCGCGCCCGCGGCTCCGGCCCGCCGGGCGAGGTCGACCAGCGCGTCCACCGCGTCGCTGCTCACCCCGATCCGTCGAAGCCGCTGCTGGTTTTCGTTCATGCCCGCCCCGATGGTGGCGAGGTCCCCCCGGGCCAGGGCCGGCACCATCGCGTCCACCAGGGCGCCGATGGCCGCCAGGTCGGCGTCCACCGCCGGCCGGCGGGCGCGGACGCCGGCGACCAGGGCGTCCGTGTCCCCGGCGATTTCGGTGTCGAGGACCACCAGCGGCAGGACCGCGACCGGGATGGGTGCGGGGGGCTGCCCCCGGACGTACCGGACGGCCCCTCCCAGGGCGCTGACGGTGTGGTCCAGGCCGCTGGGGGTGCCGTGGAAGATCCGCTCGATGTCGAAGCCGCGGCGCACGCATTCCTCGACGTCGGCCCGGCGTCCCTCCAGGGCGGCCAGGGCCCGGACCAGGGCCACCGCCAGGGCCGCCGACGATCCCATGCCCCGACCCACCGGCAGGGTGGTGTGCAGGTGGACGCCGATTCCCCGCGGGGGGAGCACGGTGGCCAGGGCCGGCAGCAGCCGGGCGTCGTCGACGGTCGCCGACAGCAGCCGGGTCGGTCCCGCGATCCGTTCCAGGCGCACCGTCGTGTGGCGGTCCACCGCCGCCGCCACCGCCGGGTGGCCGTAGACGACGGCGTGCTCGCCGAACAGGATGAGCTTGCCCGGAGCGCGCGCCTCGGCCGCGCGGCGACGGCTCACTCGGCCGCCCGCAATTCGTCCAGCGCCGCCCGGGCGCGCGGCAGGCTGTAGTCGCCATGGGCGCACATCACCTCGACGACGGCCTGGACCTCGTGGGGCGCGGCGCCGGCCTCCACCGCGACGGAGCGGGCGTGCAGGCGCATGTGCCCCCGCTGGATCCCCTCGGTGGCCAGCGCCCGCAGGGCGCCCATGTTCTGGGCCAGGCCGACGGCGGCGATGATGCCGGACAGCTCGGCGGCGGTGGGGTTGCCGAGGATCCGGTGGGCGGCCCGTACCGTGGGGTGGTTCCTCAGGGTCCCGCCGACGACGCCGACCTGCATGGGGAGGACCAGCTCGCCGTGGAGCACCCCCTCCTCGTCCACCGTCCACCGGGACAGGCTGCGGTACTTGCCGTCGCGGGCCGCCCAGGCGTGGGCGCCGGCCTCGACCGCCCGCCAGTCGTTGCCGGTGGCGATCACCACCGGGTCCACGCCGTTCATGATCCCCTTGTTGTGGGTGGCCGCCCGCCAGGGGTCGGCCCAGGCGAATCGATAGGCCGCGGCGATCCCCCGGGCGACCTCGATGCCCGGGCAGTCGTCCATGTCCAGGAGCGCGGCGGGGACGGCGCACCGTGCGCGGGCCAGGCGCCGGCTGGCGAGGTTGGACAGGATCCGGAGCCCCACCCGTGCCCCGGTGATCTGCTCGACGATCGGGGCCAGGTGCTCGGCGACGGTGTTGACCATGTTGGCGCCCATGGCGTCGACGCAGTCGAACTCGAAGTGGAGCACCACCATGTCCTCGTGCGGCTGGCCGGGCTCGTCGTAGCGCAGCTCCCGGACCTCCATGTCGACCAGGCCGCCTCCCAGGGACTCGACGAGCGGGTGCAGCCCCCGGGTCGCCTCCTTCAGCCGGGGGATCGCCGCCCGCAGCGCGGCGGCGGTGGCCGCCGGATCGTCCACGTCGATGACCTGCACCTGGCCGATCATCACGCTCCGGTCCACCTCGGTGTGGAAGCCGCCCGCCTGCCGGACCAGCCGGGCCATGTTGCTGGCCGCGGCGACCACGCTCGGCTCCTCCACCACCATCGGGACGATGCGATCACGGCCGTCGATCAGGAAGTTGATCCCCACCCCGAGGGGCATGGGGAACCGCCCGATGACGTTTTCGATCATCAGGTCGGCGCCCGTCAGGTCCAGGCCCTCCCCCTCCAGGGCCGCGATATCCTCCGCCTCGAGGCGGGCGAAGTCCTTGACCCGCGCCAGCCGCTCGTGGGGCGGCAGGCGGTAGAAGCCCGGAATGCGGCTGCAACTGCTCATGGCGACTCCTCGGGCGCGCTCTACCACGTCGACGGCAAAGGTCCCACCGCCACGAGCCGGGTCGCGGTGGGGCCGGGGGGTCGAAGCGCGGGGCGACCGGGAGGCCGCGCGCGGCGACCGGGCGGCAGCGCGGCCGGTGCGGTTCGCGATGGACGAGCCGGGGAGGCGCCGGCCTCCCCGGGGGCTCACTTGATGTCAGCCAGCGCGCCCTCGTAGAAGCCGTCGAGGATGTCCATGTACTGCTTCTCGACCACCTTGCGCTTGAGCTTGAGCGACGGCGTGAGCTGTCCGTTCTCGACCGTCGGCTCCTCGGGGAGGATCGCGAACTTCTTGATGGTCTCGTAGCTGGCCAGCCCGCTGTTGAGCTTGTCGATGCTCTCCTGGACCATGGCGCGCGTCTTGTCGTGCTTGACCAGCTCGGCGTAGGACAGGTTGCCCAGCCCGTTCTGCTCGGCCCACTTCGGCAGCTCCTCCCGGGACAGGGCCACGAGGGCGGTGCAGAAGTTCCGCCGGTCGCCGTGCACCACGACCTGGGAGATGTAGGGGTTGATGACCTTGAGCTGGCCCTCCAGGGCCTGGGGAGCGACGTACTTGCCGCCCGAGGTCTTGATCAGGTCCTTCTTCCGGTCGGTGATCCGGAGGAAGCCGTCGGCGTCCAGCTCGCCGATGTCGCCGGTCCGCAGCCAGCCGTCCTCGGTCAGGGTCTCGGCGGTGACCTCGGGCAGGCCGTGGTAGCCGCGCATGATCCCGCGGCCGTGCAGGAGGATCTCGCCGTCGGCGGGGTCGATCCGGACGTCGACGCCGGGCAGCGCCTTGCCCACCGTGCCGAACTTGAAGGCCTCCAGGCGGTTGACGAAGCTGGCGGCGCTGGACTCGGTCAGGCCGTACCCCTCGAGGATCAGCATGCCGGCGGCGTGGAAGAACTCGGCGATGTCGCGGGACAGCGGCGCCGACCCGGAGATGAAGCACTTGAGGTTGCCGCCGAAGACCTGTCGGACCTTCTGGAAGACCAGCTTGTCGGCGACGGCGTACTTCAGGGCGAGCAGGCCCTTGGGGGTACGCCCGGCCTGGATCTCCCGGCTGTAGGCCAGGCCGGTGTCCATGGCGAACTTGAAGATCTTCCACTTCATGCCGCCGGCGTCCCGCGCCCCCTGGACAATCTTGTTGTAGACCTTCTCGAAGATCCGGGGCACCGCCGCCACGAAGTCCGGCTTCGTCGCGCCGAGGTTGGGCACGATGCGATCGATCCGCCCGTCGATGGCGGTCTCGAAACCGATCTTGAGCTGGGCGGCCAGCAGCACCTTGCCGAAGCTGTGCGACAGCGGCAGCCACAGGAACTGCCGGTGGTCGGGCTGGATGATGTTGATCTCCTCGATCGCCTCTCCCTCGAAGACCCAGCAGTCGTGGATCAGCTCGACGCCCTTGGGGCGACCCGTGGTGCCCGAGGTGTAGATGAGGGTGCACAGGCGGTCGGAGGTCAACGCCCGGGCGATGCGCTCGTAGGCGTCGGGGTCCTCGGCGTCGGCCTGGCGCCCCTTCTCCTCGAGCTGGCTGAGGGTGAGCACCCAGCCGTCGTCGGACGGAGCGCCGTCGATGACGATGACGTGCCGGACCGACGGCATCTGGTCGCGGACCCCGTGCAGCTTGGCCACCTGCTCGTCGTTCTCGGCGAAGATGAACGCCGCTTCGGAGTCCCGGGCGATGAACGCCGACTCCTCGCCGGTGCTGCTGGGGTAGATCGTCGAGGTCGCGCCGCCCGCGCAGCAGATCCCGAGGTCGGCGAGGACCCACTCCAGGCGGGTGCTGCACAGGATGGCGACCGGCTGTTCCTGTTCCAGGCCCAGGGCGCGCAGGCCGCAGGCGATCCGCCGGACCCGGTCGCCGGTCTCCGCCCAGGTGATGCTCTGCCACCGATCGGAGGAGTCGGGGTACAGGAAGGCGCTGTTGGTGGGCGTCTTCTCGACGCGATCGAGGAACATGTGGGCGACGGAGGGGTAGCTGCTGGCCATGGGACTTCCGCTGCAGTTGTGGGGATGGGGCGAGGGGGCAGGACCGGCGCCCTCGACGCACCGAGCGTGGGTTTCGCCGTGTCTTCCGCACCTGGTGGATTGGACGAGGACCCGGCGAGGAACGAGGGGGTGCCACGTTAGCGCAGGCGAACCTCCGAGGGGACCCCCCGCCGCGGGATCGGCGCGGGATCGCCGCGGTGGCGCATCCGCGGGGGTGGGGGATCGGGCATCGGCGGCGGCGCCGGGTCCGGGCCGGGTGCTCGCGGAATGCGCGACCGGGAAGGCGCCGCACGCTGCCGTCACAGCCGCGAGATCGTGCCCTCGTAGAAGCTGTCCAGGAGCTGCCGATAGCGCTCCTCGACCGCCCGGCGCCGGAGCTTGAGCGTGCCGGTCAGCTCGCCGTCGTCCACGGTCGGTTCCCGGTCGACGATGGCGAACCGTCGAATCCGCTCGTGGGGCGGCAGGGAGCTGGCCACCCGGTCGATCGCCGCCTGGATCTCGGCGTGGATCTCGGGCAGGCGGCAGAGCGCGGCGTGGTCGAGGTGGGCACAGTCGTGGGCGGCGGCCCAGCCCCGGGCCTGCTCGGGGTCGAGGGTGAGGATGGCGCTCACGAAGTTGCGACCGTCCCCATGCACCAGGGCCCGGCCGATCAACGGCGAGACCGCCCGGAGGCGGGCCTCCAGCCGCTGGGGGGCGACGGTCTTGCCGGTGGAGGTCTTGATCAGGTCCTTCTTGCGGTCGGTGATCCGCAGGAAGCCGTCGGCGTCCAGCTCGCCGATGTCACCGGTGTGCAGCCAGCCGTCGGGGTCCAGCACGGCGGCGGTGTCTTCGGGCAGCCCGTGGTAGCCCCGCATGACCCCCCGACTGCGCAGCAGGATTTCCCCGTCGGTGGGGGCCAGCCGCACCTCGACCCCGGGCAGCGGCAGCCCCACGGTGCCGAAGCGACAGCGGTCCGGGCGGTTGACCAGCGAGGCCGCCGCGGCCTCGGTCAGTCCGTAGCCCTCGAGCACCCGGATCCCCAGCGCGTCGAAGAACTCGGCCAGCTCCGGGGCCAGCGGGGCGCCGCCGCTGATGAGGAAGCGCAACCGGCCACCCAGGCGGCCGCGGATGGGGGCGAACACCGTGCGTTCGGCAAGCTGGTGGGCCAGGCGCAGGCGCCGGGGGATGGGCTCTCCCCGCTGCCGGCGCCGGCTCACCTCCAACCCGACCGCCAGCGCCCGGCGGAACAACCGGGTGCCCACCGGCCCGGCGCGGTGGGCCCGCTCGACGATGGCGTTGTGCAGCTTCTCGAAGGTGCGCGGCACGCCGGCCATGAACGAGGGCCGGGTCTGCTGCATGGTCGACGGCAGCAGGTCGACCCGGCCGTCGACCACCGAGTGCAGCCCCACCCGGATGGCGGCGATCTCCATGGCGTGGGTGAAGCTGTGGGCCAGGGGCAGGAACAGGAGCTGGCGATCGGCCGGGGTCATGATCCCCAGCGCGTCGATGGCTTCACCCTCGAACACCCAGGCGTCGTGGGTCAGCTCGACGCCCTTGGGCCGGCCGGTCGTGCCCGACGTGTAGAGGAGGGTCGCGAGATCCTCGGGGCCCACCGCCGCCGCCCGGCGGTTCCAGGCTCCGGGGTGGGCATCGAGCCACTGCTGGCCGCGGTCCCGCAGCGCCGCGAGGGTCACCACCGGGGGCGGGTCGGTCGGGCGGAACCCTCCGCGGGCCACCCGGTCGGCCGTGGCCCCGTCCAGCTCGTGGCTGGCGTGGCCCCCCGGCTCGACCTGGACGATGAGGTCGACGGCGGGGATCCGGGTCCGGTCGCCGGTGACCCGCTCGGTGTGCTCGGCGTGCTCGGTGAACACCACCCGGCTTCCGCTGTCCGCCAGGATCCATGCACACTCCTCGGGAGGGGTGGACGGGACCAGGGCGGTCATCACGGCGCCGGCGGAGAGGATCGCCATGTCCACGAGGATCCACTCCACCCGGGTGCCGCTGAGGATCGCGCACCGATCCCCGGGTCGGATCCCGCAGGCCAGCAGGCCGCCGGCGATCTCCCGGCTCTGCGCGCCGGCCTCCTGCCAGGTCATCGACCGCCAGCCGCTGCCGTCGTCGTAGGTGAACGCGTCGCTGTCCGGGGTGGACGCGATCCGGTGCAGGTACATCTCGGCGACGGACCGGAAGGAGGCGCTCGCCACGATGGACCGCTCCAGGGTGCAGGGCTCGGTTCCCCGGCCGCTGACCCGGCCGGAGGCCGCACGAGGCTAACCCGTGGTCCCGGGGCGGCGCGCCGATGCGGCCCGGATGCCGGTCGACGACCGAAGCCGGTGAGACCTTTCCAGACGACGGGGGACATGCCGACCGCGACCGAACGGAGCATGATGGACCGGTGGACGATTGGCTGGACCAGGACCGGGAGGCCTTCCAGGCCGCCCAGGCTCGCCGGGATGCGGATGGCCTGCGGCTGTGGGCCGTGGCTGCGCTGGTCCAGGCGGGGGCCGCCCTGGCCACCAGCACGGCGGCCGCCCCGCCGGGCGCGCGGCTGCCCTACGCCCTGCCGATGGTCGCCGCGACGGCCGCGGTCGCGGCGGCCATCGTGGCCCGGCGGTCGCCGGACTTCGCCCGGGCACGGGTCTCCTGGGTCGCTCCCGGGCTGGTGATCTTCAGCGCGGCGGCCATGGCCGCCGTCCTGAGCCTGTCTCCCGCGGCCCTGGCCCTGGCCACGGGCGGCATCTTGCTCGGCTCGATGGCGGCGGGCCTGCTGTTCGGCTGGCCGTGGCCGGTCGCGACCGCGGTCCAGGGGGTCGTCGTCGGCCTGTGGTTCGTGGCGGTCAGCCTCGGACCGGGCTGGCTGGGAGACCCGGCGCAGCTCGTGGCCGATGCCGGGGTCCTGATCGGGGGGGCGGTCCTGGCCACCGTGGGCCAGCATCGGCTGCGCCGGCACCAGGCGGAGCGCTTCCACCAGCTCTGCGAGTTGGAGCGTTCGACCGCCGTCGTGGACTCCGAGCGGCACCGCGTCCGCCAGAGCGGGCGCGAGAAGGACCAGCTCTTCAGCGATGTCACCAACGGCCTCCGCGAGCCGGTCGTCCGGATCCTGCGACGCCTCGACCAGCAGATGCAGGAGTCGCCGGAGCGCCGGGCGGCCCTGCAGCCGCTGTGGCGGGACGGCCTGCGATTGCTGCGGAAGCTCGACGACCTCGGCACCCTGGCCCTCCTCCAGCGGGGCTACCTGCGGCTGCGCGCCCAGCGGGTCGACCTGCGGGCGACCGTGGAGCAGATCGTGGCGCCGGTGCAGGAGCGGGCGGCGCGCATCGGGCTCGGCGTCGAGCTTTCCTTCGATGACGTGCCGGCTGACGTCCACCTCGACCCCATGCGGTTCGAGCGGATCATCCTGGCGATGCTGACGGAAGCCCTGCGTCGCAGCAACGACGACATCCAGGTGGAGGTGTCGGTCGATCGGCACGCCACCGGCGCGGAGCTGGTCCGCATCGAGGTGTGGTGCGAGGGGGAGGGGGACGAGGAGAAGCGGGGCAGCGACGACGAGTTCTGGCGCGAGCCCGAGGGCGAGCGGGTCGAGGTGCGGCTGGCCCGGGCCCTGGCCGTGCTCCACGGAGGACGCCTGGAGGAACCCACCGGGGATGGCGCGGTGCTCTCCTGGGTCCTGCTGCTGCGAGCCGGCACCGAGCACCTGTTCGACGAGGTCATCGACCGGCGGGTCCGGGATCGGGCCGGAGGGCGGGGG
>RFKJ01000571.1 GCA_003694325.1 Deltaproteobacteria bacterium | reverse complement strand
GGCGCCACCGTCGGAGCTGGCGCTGCGGCAGGCCTGCGCGGCAGTGGGGCAGGTGCGGCTGATGGGGCTGTGGGAGACGGGCTTCGCACGCCTGGGACGGCACGCCGCCCAGCTCCTCCTGACCCAGGACGACTTCGACGATCGCGCCCGCTACCTGGAGCTGCGGGCGGCGGTCTCGGCCCTGCTGGCGCACGGGGTGGTGCCCATCGTCAACGAAAACGACGTGGTCCGCACCGACGAGCTGCGCTTCGTCGACGCCCTGCCGGACGCGCGGCCGGTCTTCGGCGACAACGACAAGCTCAGCGCGCTGGTGGCCACCAAGCTCGGCGCCGATCTGCTGATCCTGCTGACCGATGTGGAGGGGGTGTACGCCCGGGACCCGCGCCAGGATCCCGATGCGCCGCTGCTGTCGGAGCTGTCGCTGGATGGGCGTGGGGACGCCGCGGCGAACAACGCTGCGGCCAGCACATCGGACCCCACCGTGGACGCCGGCGGGGCCGGGTCCGACGCCGGCCGTGGGGGCATGGCCAGCAAGCTGGCGGCGGCGCGAATCGCCGCCCGGTCGGGCTGCCACGTCGTGATCGCCAGCGGGCGGCAGCCGGACAACCTGCCCCGGATCCTGCGGGGGGAGGTCGTCGGGACCTGGTGCCCGGCGCGCCCGGGGCTCGACGCGCGGCGGCGGTGGATCGCCTTCGCCACGGCTCCCCGGGGTGTCCTGCATCTCGACGCCGGCGCCGTCGCGGCCCTGCGGCAGCGGGGGGCCAGCCTGCTCGCTGCGGGGGTGACCGCGGTGGAGGGGGCGTTCTCGGCGGGCGAGGTGGTGCTGCTGCGTGGTCCGGACGGCGCCGAGGTGGGGCGCGGGGCGGTCTCCTGCGACGCCACCACGGCCCGGGCCTGGTCCGCGGGCCACGCCCCTTCGGGCACGCGCCGCCGTCACGCGCTGGTCCACCGGGACCAAATGGTGCTGGAACCGGAGTAGTCCATGAATCCCATCGCCGACCTCGCCGCCGCCACCCGCCGTGCAAGCCGCCACCTCGCGGCGGCTCCCGGATCTCGTCGCGACGACGCCCTCCGTGCGCTGGCCCGGATCCTCGACGACCGCCGCGACGACCTGCTCGCCGCCAACCGTCGCGACCTCGCTGCCGCCGACCGCGACGGCCTGGCTCCGGCCCTGCGCGGTCGCCTCGCCCTGACCCACGCCAAGCTCGACACCCTCATCGACGGCTGCCGGGCGCTGGTGGCCCAGGGCGACCCCATCGGTCGCCCCCTGCGCCGGACCGAGCTGGACGAGGGGCTGGTGCTCACCCAGGTGCACAGTCCCATCGGCGTCATCCTGGTCATCTTCGAGAGCCGCCCCGACGCCGTCATCCAGATCGGCAGCCTCGCCCTGCGCACCGGCAACGCCGTGCTGCTCAAGGGTGGCAGCGAGGCCGTCCACAGCAACCGGGCCCTCGTCGCCTGCTTGCGTGCGGCGCTGGAGGCGGCCGGGCTGCCGGCGGGGGCGGTCGAGGGGGTGGAGAGCCGGGCGGACGTCGGCGCGCTCCTCGACTGCGACCGGGACATCGACCTCGTGATCCCCCGGGGCTCCGGGGCCCTGGTGCGGTCCATCCAGCAGCGCAGCCGGATCCCCGTCCTCGGCCACGCCGACGGTGTCTGCCACCTGTACCTCGACGCCTCCGCCGACGTGGACATGGCCGTCCACCTCGCCGTCGACGGCAAGACCGACTACCCCGCCGCCTGCAACGCGACCGAAGCCCTGCTGGTGCACCGGGGCTTCCTCGCCCACCTGCCGACGGTGGCCGAGGCCCTGCGGGGCGCCGGGGTCTGTCTGCGGGCCGACGAACGGGCGCGGGCGGTGATTCCCTGGGCCGACGCTGCGACCGCCGATGATCGGGGGCGGGAGTACGGCGACCTGACGCTGGCGGTCTTCGTCGTCGACGACATCGACGCCGCCATCTCCTTCATCCATACGTACGGCAGCGGCCACACCGACGCCATCTGTACAGAAGATCCGGACGCCGCCGACCGCTTCCTGGGTACCGTGGACAGTGCCAGCGTCTTCCACAACGCCAGCACCCGCTTCGCCGATGGCTACCGGTATGGCCTGGGTGCCGAGGTGGGGATCTCGACCGGTCGGATCCACGCCCGCGGCCCCGTCGGCGCCGAGGGCCTGCTGACCACGCGCTGGCTGCTCCGGGGCAGCGGCCAGGGGGTCGGAGACTACGGCGACGGTGGCCGCCGCTACACCCACCGGGCGCTGCCGCTGGAATGAACTACCCGTTCGCAGCGACGTCTGCGGACTCGAGACCGTCGGAAGCGAGTTCTTCGGGGTGGGGCTGCTCGTCCCCCGGGGGGATCGTGTCGCCGCCCGCCTTGTCGGGGGCTTCGGGCCAGGCCACCCGGACCCGGGTGCCCGCCCCGGGGGCGGTGTGGACGAACACTGCACCGCCCAGGGTGCGGGCGATGCCGGCCACCGCCGACAGGCCGAGCCCCCGGCCGATGAACCGGCTGGTGACGAAGGGCTCGAAGATGGTGGGGCGGATCGCCGGGTCGATGCCCGGCCCGGAATCGCTGACCTCGATCCAGGCGTAGGTGCCCGGCATGGCGTCGGGGCTGCGGACGGCGGCCATCGCGAGGTCCGCTTCCTCCAGCTCGCCGCAGCCCGTGACCACCCGGACGATGCCACCGCCGGCATCGGCCTGGGCTTCGGCGGCGTTGGCGACGAGGTTGAGCGCCACCTGCTCGACCTGGCGTCGATCGGCGCGAATCGGGCGGTCTCCCTCGCCCAGGCGCAGGTCGAGCAGGACCCGTTCGGGAAGCCCGGCCGAGAGAAGGGCGGCGATGTCCGAAACCACTGCGGGGATCTCCAGCCGCTCGAGCTGGGTGAGGGACTGGCCGGCGTAGTGCTGCAGCTCCGAGCACAGCTCTGCGCCGCGGTCCACGCTGGCCGTGATCCGGTCGAGGTAGACGGCGTGGCCCGGTTTCAGCGCCGCCAGCTCGGCGTAGCCGCGGATGGATTGGAACAGGTTGTTGAAGTCGTGGGCCACACCAGCAGCGACGACGCCGATGGCCTCGAGACGCTGAGCCTCCAGCGCGGCAGATTCCAGTTCGCGTTGGCGGGCCAGGGCCAGGCGGCGCTCCGCCTGCAGGGCGGCCGAGCCGAGGACCGAGCCCCCGAGGACCGCGACGTAGGCCCAGGTCAGGCCGTGGAGGACCTCCCCCACACCGGCCAGCGGGCCGGTGCCCAGCGCATCGGCGACGATGCACAGAATGCTGGCGCCGACGACGAGGCCCGTGGCCAGACCGGTGCCCAGGCGGAGCTGGACGGCGAAGGCTGCCGGGAAGGGCACCAGCATCAGCGCCAGGGCCATGGGCCCGTGGGCGTTGAAGCCCAGCGCTGCTGCGGCGAGCACGACCACCGTGGCAGCGACGGATTCTCCGGGGGCACGCCGGAGGGCGGCCAGGGTGCGCACCCGAGCGGGGCCGAACCAGGCGAGCACCAGCGGGGTGACGACCAGCGCGCCGGTGGCGTCACCCAGCCACCAGGTGCTCCAGGCCACGGTCGCGTCCGATGGCGGCAGGCCGTGGGTGAGCAGGGCGAGCGTGCCGATGGTCGCGGTCAGGGCGGGCGGGAGCAGCACGCCTCGCGTCAGCAGCTTGCCGAGGTCTTCGATCGTGTCGAGGCGTGGGTCGAAGCGGGCGCGGCGCAGGGCGAGGGCGCCGACGAGGGGCCCGACGGTGTTGCCGACGGCGATCAGGAGCGATTCCAGCGGCGGGCTGCCGTTGATCAGGTTGACGGCGAGGCTTCCGGCGATCACCCCGGGCCACATGCGCACCCCGCCCACGATCAGCGCGCCGAGGGACAGCCCCAAGGGGGCCCACAGCAGCGTGACCTCGCTGCCGACCGACGCCAGCGACAACCCGGCGAGCCCGGTCGCCACGTAGAGCAGCGCCAGGACCGCGCAGCTCAGCAGCCATCGCGTGGTCGTCACGTCCGGGTTCCGGGATCCGGGTTCGCCAACCAGCAATAGAACACGCCGCGGCACCAGTCGCAAGGCTGCGAGTCCCCCACCCGGCATCGCTGGGGTCGATACCCTGCGTCTCGGAGCCTTCGTGAACGGCGACGTCGGCCTCTTCGCCAGCCGCTCCGTAGTCGCTGGCACACCATGGCTGCTGGAGGCGGCTGCGTGGCTGTGGCGGCCCGCGCCGGAGACCAGGCAGCGGAAGGCCGAGGCCATGGTACTGCCCGCCCACCGCTTCCTGCTGGGGGCGATGCGCCGGGGGCTCGGGGGAAGAGGTCGTGCCGGACCGGATCGACAGCCGGGGCGGCGGCGCCGGACCGGCGGATCGCGGTGGGCCCCACCGACCTCGACGCTGGGGGCTTCCGGGGCAAGGCCTGGTGGTACACGCCGGGCGGGCGGGAGCTGGCGGGACCATGATGGCGGCGGGCCTTGGAGCTGCGCGACGACCCCGATGTCCGGGCCACCCTCGCCGTGCGATAGCCTGCCCCACCCCTCGACGTGGAGGCTCCGCTGCCCGACATCCCCCACTACCTGCTCATTGACGCCACCACCGGCGAACGCATCGCCTGGGTGCCGGCCCCCCCGCGGACCACGGTGTACGAAGCCTGTGTGCGCTCCGGCGTGAGGCTGGCGACCCGCTGTCGTGGCAGCGCCGTCTGCGGGCTGTGCAGAGTCGAGGTCCTGGAGGGTGCCGAGGAGCTGCCGCCGCGCCAACCCGATGAAGAGGTGGTGCTGGGTGACGTCCTCGACCAGGAGGGTGGCGAGCGCCTGCGGCTGGCCTGCCGGATCGAGCTGCCGAACGGCGTCCACCGCCTGGTGCTCGGCGTCCGCCCGGAAGACCGCGTGCGATAGGCTGGGGTCGGACTGGAGGTCGTGTGTACTGTATCCACACAGCCAACGGTGACCCACCCCCCGCCTCGGGCGTCGCGGTCGCAGTCTTTCGCCAGTTCAGTCCGATGCGGGGTCGGGGTCATGGATCCGCCGCCAGTGTTTCGGCGTCAGCTCGGCGAT
>RFKJ01000570.1 GCA_003694325.1 Deltaproteobacteria bacterium | reverse complement strand
GGGTGACCCGCGCCACCGGCTCCTCGATGGCCTCGAGCTCCGAGGCCGGCGGCAGCTTGCTCGGCGAGTGGATCTCCACCACCTCGCCGCTCTTCAACCGCGCCCGGTAGACCACGCTGGGCGAGGTGTTGATCAGGTCGAGGCCGTACTCCCGCTCCAGGCGCTCCTGGACGATCTCCATGTGCAGCAGGCCGAGGTAGCCGCAGCGGAACCCGAACCCCAGGGCGTCGCTGACCTCGGGTTCGTAGGTGAAGGCCGCATCGTTGAGGTTGAGCTTCTCCAGCGCCGCGCGGAGGTTGTCGTAGTCGTGGTTGTCGACCGGGAAGATCCCCGAGAAGACCATCGGCTTGATCTCGCGGAAGCCCGGCAGGGGCTGGTCGGCCGGGCGGTCGCGGTGGGTGATCGTGTCGCCCACCCGCGCATCCTCCAGCTTCTTGACACCGGCGATGATGAAGCCCACGTCCCCGGCCGACAGCTCCGGCCGATCCACGATGTCCGGCGCGAACACCCCCAGCCGGGTCACCTCGTAGCTGGCCCCGGTCGCCATGAGCGCGATGCGGTCCCCCTTGCGCACGACCCCGTGCATCACCCGGACCAGCACGATGACGCCCACGTAGGTGTCGAACCACGAGTCGACGATGAGCGCCTGCAGCGGCGCCTCCGGGTCGCCCTGCGGCGGGGGGATCTGCTCGATGATCGCCTGGAGCACCTCGTCGATGCCGGCACCGGTCTTGGCCGAGCACAGCACCGCGCCGTCGATGTCCAGCCCGATCCCATCCTCGAGCTGGGCGAGCACCCCGTCGGGATCGGCACCGGGCAGGTCGATCTTGTTCACCACCGGCACGATCTCGAGGTCCTGCTCCAAGGCGAGGTAGACGTTGGAGAGGGTCTGGGCCTCGACCCCCTGGGCGGCATCCACCACCAGCAGCACGCCCTCGCAGGCCGCGAGGCTCCGGCTGACCTCGTAGCTGAAGTCGACGTGTCCGGGGGTGTCGATCAGGTTGAGGACGTACTCCTCCCCCCCGGGCGGCCGGTACCGCAGCTCGACCGTCTGGGCCTTGATGGTGATGCCCCGCTCCCGCTCCAGCTCCATGCGGTCGAGGTACTGGTCCTTGCGGTCTCGCTCGGCGAGCAGACCGGTGGCCTCCATCAACCGGTCGGCCAGGGTGGACTTGCCGTGGTCGATGTGGGCGATGATGGCGAAGTTCCGGATTCGGTCGAGGGGCCCGGGCACTGCGGCCCTCCTTGCGTGCGGAGCGGTCAGGGGAGCGGGGAGCCGAGCGGGCGGGCGACCGGGAGGTCAGCCTCGACCGATGCCCGCGTATTCCAGCCCGGCCTGGCGCATGCGCTCCGGGTCATAGACGTTGCGGCCGTCGAACACCAGGGGACGGGCCAGGCGTCGGCGCATCTCGTCGAAGTCGGGATGCTTGAACTCGTTCCACTCGGTGACCAGCAGCAGAGCGTCGGCGCCGTCCAGGGCTTCCATCGCGCTGGGCGCGTAGGTGATGCGATCCCCGAGCAGGGACCGGGCGACGTCCATGGCCTCGGGGTCGTAGGCGACGATGGTGGCGCCGTGGCGCAGCAGGATGTCGATGATGGCCAGCGACGGGGCGTCCCGCATGTCATCGGTCTGCGGCTTGAAGGACAGGCCCCACATGGCGAAGCGCCGGCCGTGCAGGTCGTCCCCGAAGGTCCGCAGCACCTTGCTGGCCAGCAGTTCCTTCTGCTCCTCGTTCACCCGCTCGACGGCGTCGGCGATCTTCATGTCCAGGCCATACGACCGCGCGGTCTGCACCAGCGCCCGGACGTCCTTGGGGAAGCAGGATCCCCCGTAGCCGACCCCGGCGAACAGGAATCGCGGCCCGATGCGGGTGTCGCTGCCCGTACCCTTGCGCACGGCTTCGATGTCGGCGCCCACCGCCTCGCAGAGACGCGCCAGCTCGTTCATGAACGAAATCTTGGTGGCCAGCATCGCGTTGCTGGCGTACTTCGTCAGCTCGGCGCTGCGGTTGTCCATGAACAGGATCGGCCGGCCGGTGCGCACGAGGGGTTCGTACAGCTCGGCCATGATGTCCCGCGCCCACTCCTGTCCGAAGCCGACCACGATGCGATCGGGGTGGGTGAAATCCTTGACCGCCGCCCCCTCCTTGAGGAATTCCGGGTTGCTGATCACGTCGAAGGGCTGGTCGGTGCGCTCCGCGATGATGCCGCGCACCAGGTCCGCCGTGCCCACCGGCACCGTCGACTTGATCACCACCACCGTCGGGCCCTGCATGGCCTCCCCGATCCGGGCCGCCACCGCCCGGACGCCGGAGAGGTCAGCGTGCCCGTCCTCGAGGCCCGGCGTGCCGACGGCGATGTAGATCACCTTGCTGCGGGCCATCGCCGGGGCCCCGTCCATGGTGAACCGCAGGCGGCCCTCGCGAACGTTGCGTCGCAGGATCGGCTCCAGACCGGGCTCGTAGATCGGCACCCGCCCCTGGAGGAGGGAGTCGATCTTGGCGGGGTCCTTGTCGATGCAGGTGACCTCGTAGCCCAGGTCGGCCATGCAGGTTCCCACCACGAGCCCGACGTAGCCGGTGCCGATGACGCTGATCACCATGATTTCCTCGCCTGTTCCCACGCCCGGCCGTCGGCGGGCCGAAAAGTCGGTCGACTCGATCCCTCTCCCCCCACATCGCAATGGCCGCCACGGGCTTCCCCGCGGCAGCCCCGGTGTCTCGGGCGAGTGAGGCGGGGCGCAGGCTAAGGTTGGATCGCGCCATCGTCAACGCTGCGACATCGGCCCGGGATCCGTGGCCCCCGTTCCCGCCTTGACAGGCCCGCCCCGCCGGAGATAGCAGGCCCGACGCGCTGGAGCGGGGTGAGGTGTGCCCCCGACGGCCCGGAGCGCCGACGCGGTCGGCCTCCCCCCCGGGCCGGTCGGTGGTTCGCGAGACACCGCCGATCAGCGGCGGAATTCGTCCACCGCACCGCCGGCGACACCCCACCCCC
>RFKJ01000569.1 GCA_003694325.1 Deltaproteobacteria bacterium | reverse complement strand
CTCGCCCCAGCTCGGGGTGGGCGCGGGCAGGCCGAAGCCGAGGAAGTCCAGCGCCACCAGGGAGTTGATGGCGCCCACGATGGCGAACGGGGCGAAGCTCACCACCGGCGTGAGCGAGTTGGGCAGGACGTGCCGGAACATGATCGACACGTGGGACTCGCCCTGGGCGATGGCGGCGGCCACGTAGTCCTTGGACTTCTCGCGGTAGAACTCGCCGCGAATGTAGTAGCTGATCCCCATCCACCGGAAGATCGCCAGCAGCAGGAGGAGCACCAGCAGGTTGGGCTGGATGATCGAGCTGATGATGATCACCGTGTACAGAAACGGCAGGCCGGCCCAGATCTCCACGAAGCGCTGGGCGATGATGTCCACCCACCCGCCGAAGAAGCCCAGGATCGCGCCGACGGTGACCCCCAGGGCGTAGGACGCGGCGACCACGCCCAGCGCGAAGGTGATGCTCACCCGGAAGCCGTACACCAGGCGGGCGAACACGTCGCGGCCGCGGTCGTCGAGCCCCATCCAGTGCTCCCGGGACGGCGGGTCGAAGGGCATGCCCTCGCCGTAGCGCGACAAGGACTCGATGGGGTCGTAGGGGTAGGGCGGCAGGATCACCCAGTTGTCGCTGCCCTCCTGCTCCCACTGCTTCTTGAGCGCGCGGTACTTGGCCTCGCCGATGTAGCCCTTCTGGCCGAAGTCGCTCGCCTCGTAGTGGGTGCCGAACACCGGGAAGTGCAGGCGCCCCTCGTAGGACACCACCAGCGCCTTGCTGTTGACCAGCAGCGGGTTGGCGAAGGACAGCAGGTACAGGCAGGTGAGCAGCAGGAAGCTGTACCACCCGCGCTTGAGCGTGCGGAACTTGCGCCACCGCTTGCGGAAGATCGACAGGCTCGTCTGCTCGGCCATCAGGTGAACCGGATCCGCGGGTCGATGAGCACGTACAGCACGTCGGACAGGATGTTGCCGACGAGGATGAGCAGGGTGTTGATGACCAGGATCCCCATCACCACCGCGTAGTCCCGGCCCACGATGGAGGTGTAGCCGAGGTACCCGATGCCATCGATGTTGAACACCACCTCGATGAGGTAGCTCCCGGCCATGACCAGCCCGATGGCGCTGCCGAGCCCGGTGGCGATGGGGATCAGCGAGTTGCGCAGCGCGTGGCCGACGATGACCTGCCGCTCGGTCAGACCCTTGGCGAAGGCGGTGCGCACGTAGTCGGCGCCGAGGTTCTCCATCAGGCTGTTCTTCATCAGCACGGTGAGGGTGGCGAAGCTGCCCACCGAGTACGAGATCACCGGCAGGATCGTGTGGTGGAGCTGGTCGAGGATCTTCTTGTGCAGGGGGAAGTCCGCCCAGCCCTCGCTGCGGAAGCCGCCGAGGGGAAAGATGTCCCAGAAGCTGCCGCCGCCGAACAGCACCAGCAGGACCGCGCCCAGCGCCCAGCCCGGGATCGAGTAGCCGATGAACACGAGCACGCTGCTCGCGAAGTCGAACGGGGAGCCGTGGTGGATGGCCTTGAGGATGCCCAGCGGGATGCACACCAGGTAGGCCAGCAGGAAGCCGGTCAGCCCGAAGTAGATGCTGATCGGGAAGCGCGCGACGATCAGCCCGATGACCGGCTCGTTGTACTTGTAGGAGTCGCCCAGGTCGAGGCGGACGAGATCGGCCAGCCAGTACGCGTAGGCCACGAAGAACGGCTGGTCGAGGTGGTAGTGGGCCTTGAGCGCCTCCATGGCCTGCTCGGGGATCTCGACCATGGACTGGGCGTTGCCGCCGCCGGAGGCCACCTCGCCGGACTGGGCCGCCATCTGCATCATCATCTGGTCGATGGGGCCGCCGGGGACGAACCGGGTGATGGTGAACACGAGGAAGGTGATCCCGAAGAAGGTCGGGATCAGCAGCAGGAACCTGCGCAGGAAGTAGGCGCTCAACGGGGCGGCCTCCTACGGCGCGTCGCTGCCGGCCTCGGCCGCGCCCTCGTCCTGAGCGGCGTGCCACGCCTCCCAGAACCGGATCTCGGCCGGCCCGGGGTCCATGGTGATCGAGCTGTCCTCGCGCGCCTTGGCGAGGGTGGCGTCGCGCTCGGGGTCCACCCACCACACGAGCAGGCTGTCGTACTCGTCGGAGAAGCGCGGGGCGCCCCACTCGGGCATGCCGAACTTGTTGGCGATGAGCAGGCGCTTGCTGGGCAGGTAGTGCTCCAGCACGTAGGGGTGGTCGTGGTAGATGATGCCGTCGATCTTCTGCAGGATCTTCGCCCGCTTCTGGATGTCGTACTCCGCGTCGTACTGCGCGATGAGGGCGTCGACCTCGGGGTTGGCGTAGCCGGTGACGTTGTTGTTGTCCTTCTGGTCCGCGTAGCGGCTGTGCCAGCTCGACTCGGGGTTGGGGAACACCAGGGCGCCCCACGCCGACGACGACAGGTCGTACTCCTTCTCGCGCAGGTTCTGCCAGCGGGCGGCGGGGGTGAGCAGCTCGAGGTTGAGGCGGATCCCGGCGTCCTTGAGCTCCTCCTGGTACACGGTGAGGCCCCGCTCGGAGAGCTGCGAGGCGTACTGGAGGTTGAACGACAGCTCCTCGCCGTCCTTGACGCGGTAGCCCTCGTCGTTCTTCTCGGTCCAGCCGGCCTCCT
>RFKJ01000568.1 GCA_003694325.1 Deltaproteobacteria bacterium | reverse complement strand
TCCCCACCGTGGCCACGGTCTCCTGGACCACCGACGAGCCCGGGACCTCCTGGGTGACCTGGGGCGTGGAGTCCCCCGACCGGCGCAGCACCCCCCACACCGACACCGCGACCACCGATCACAGCGTGGTGGTCATCGGCCTCGTCGCCGGCGAGGACAACCAGCTCGTGGCCCACACCGAGCTGACCGACGGCACCGTCCTCGACTCGCCGGTCGAGGTGGTGGAGATGGGTCCCCCGCCGGCCGACTTCCCCAGCGTCACCGTGTCGTCGGTGGATGACACCCGCTGGGCCGGCGACGGCTACATCCTGACCTCGCTCATCCAGCAGGAGGCCAGCTACGTCGTGATCTTCGACCGCGACGGGCGGCCGGTGTGGTGGGTCGAGGCGGCCGAGGGGCTCACGATCACCACGCCCAAGCCGGGCAAGGACGGGCAGTCCATCCTGTTCGCCCAGTACGATCGCGCCCAGGAGGTCGACGTCGCCGGGGTGATCCGCCAGCCCATCGCCGGCGGCGGCTACGCCAGCGTCACCCGGACCCGCAACGGGCACCACGACTTCGAGGAACTGCCCGACGGCCGCATCGCGTGGCTGTCCTTCGAACCCTACGAGGTCACCGACGACCGGGGCACGAGCATCCTGGATCTCGACCGGGTGCTGGAGACCGACGAAGGCAACGAGGACGTCGACGACTACGACGTGATCTTCGACTACTACGACCACGGCGTCCCCGACAAGACCTGCGAACACTTCATCGCCGACGGCTACACCGAGGGCGCCCTGGACTGGACCCACGGCAACTCGCTGATGTACGACGAGGGCCAGGACGCGCTGTTCTTCATGGCCAAGAACGTCGACAACATCATCAAGATCGACCGTCCCAGCCGGACCGTGCTGTGGGAGCTGGGCGGCCGCCGCAGCGACTTCACCATGGACGGCAACGCCCTGGACTGGTGGAGCCACGCCCACATGTCGTGGATCCAGGGTGACGAGTTCATGGTCTTCGACAACCGGTACCACGAGGGTGGCACCGTGGGGACCTCCCGCGCCTCGGCCTACCGGTTCGACGAGAAGACCCACACGGTGGAGCTGACCTGGTCCTACGTCGATCCCGACGGCAACTTCGTGCAGCTCCTGGGTGACGTGCGCCGCCTCGAAAACGGCAACAACCTGATCTGCTGGACCAGCATGGGGAAGATCACCGAGGTGACCCCCGACGGCACGGTGGTCTGGGACCTGGAGAACGGCCTCGGCACCGCGCTGGGACGGGTGCGCTACCTCGCCGATCTCTACGACACCACCCGGTCCTGGTAGGCCCGGTAGCCCCGGCGCAGGCCCGCCGGCCTGGGGAGCCGCGGCGACTCGCCCCGGCGCCGGCCGGGCCCGGGGCTACTGCGCCTCGACCACCGTCATGATGAGCGGGGCCGGCGACAGGCAGGTCTGATTGGTGCACTCGATCCCCACCAGCCAGACCCCGTCGGTGTCGAACCCGGCGAAGTTGGCGCCGGTGGTCCGCTCCACGGCCTCCGACAGCAGGATCTCGTCCTTGCCGTAGGCATCGGCGTAGAACAGCTCGTCGGCGGTGTCGAGGACGGTCAGGACGTTGGCCTCGACGTCGCTGATGGTGGCGCCCCGGATGTGCCCCACCAGCAGCCGGCTGGCCTTGGCTTCGTCGAAGGGCTGGCCGCTGGCTTCGGTGGTCGCCGCAGCCCAGTTGAAGCTGGTGTCCGGTTCGCCGGCGATGGCAACCAGGGGGTCGGCGCTGTGCAGGTCCACCGAGAAGTGGAGCACCGCGGTGTCATCGCCGAAGGCGATGTCGCGATTCGAGGAGCTGTCGAGGGGATCGACGAAGGTGGTGCTCAGCACGTCGATCCGGCCGTTGGCCTCGTCCATGACGCTGACCAGCCAGGTCCAGGTCTCGCCCGGGTGCTCGATCATGTCCTGGGCCGGGTTGAATTCGTTGCCCAGGATGCTGAAGTCCGACAACGACGCCGAAGTCACGCCGTCGGTGTTGTCGAACTGGTAGTAGACCCGGACGTCGGACTGCAGCAGGCTGTTGCTGTTGATGGCCGCGATGACGTCGTCCTTGCTGATGTTGAAGGCGACGAGCATCACCCGGTCGACGCCGGCCGGGTCCACGGCGCGCCCCCGCATGTCCACCGCCAGCCCCGACCAGTCGACAACGGAGTCGGCCCCGGCGGCGACTTCCTGGCTGTCGATCTGGAGATCGGCGGTGTACGAGTAGTTGTTGGCGTCGGTGTAGACCAGCTCGGAGGTCGCGTCGACGCTGCCCCCATCACCGGTGGCGCCGCTATCGTCCGCGCCCTTGTCGCCACAGGCCATCATCGCCGGCCCCATGAGCAGGGCCGAGGTCAGGAGCACACGAGTCCACACGGTTTCCTCCAGGTTTCTCCGACCCACCTACCCCGCCTCCGGCCCGGCGCCACGCAGACCACCCCAACGAGCGCCCCCCGGTGGCCTCGTGCCGGCGATCCCCGGCCGCCCGCCGCGCCAGGAACGGGGCCGGTCGCGGCAGCCGGGTCCGGCACCGGACCGCCCACCGCCGGGTCCCGCCGGGACTTCCGCCGCCACCCGGGGTGCTATCGTCTCGCCGCTTTCGCCCCGAGGTCCTCCGTGCGTCACCCCTCGCTCCCCCTGGCTCCCTCCCTCGTCGCCGCGTTCTCGGCGGTGACCCTGCTGGCCGCCTGCGACCGATCCGACAGCTCCAAGCCGACGACGACCAGCAACGTGCCGGTGGTTGCCCC
>RFKJ01000567.1 GCA_003694325.1 Deltaproteobacteria bacterium | reverse complement strand
GCACCCCCACTCCTGCACCCCCACTCCTGCACCCCCACTCCTGCACCACGGAGAACCCATGTCATCCCTGCTCCTCGTTGCCCTCGTGGCCGGCATCTCGGCGCCCGCCGTCGCAGGTGACTGCGATGTCCGGGCTCTGCGGACCGAGATCGAGGAGGCCAGCCCGGTCCAGGTGGGGCCGCTGTTTGTGCGCCTCGCCGCCTGCGACGCCGACGCCGCGCGGGCGATCGCGCCCACGCAGCTCCTCCGCATCCTGCCGGGGCCCGAGGGCGATGCCGCCGCCGTGGCCGCCATCGATGTCGGGGCAGACGACAGCCTGCTGGCCTGGACCGACGGCATGATCAGCAAGGACCGCAGCCGCACCATCGCGGCGCTGGGCGAAGCCTGCGATGCGCACCCGGCGGTCAAGCAGTTCCTGCTGGGCACCCGGGATCGGCTGGGTGATCGCTTCTGGGAGGAGCGGTGGTACCGGGCCCTGGCGAGCTGTTCGGGCCCCGAGGTGGGGGCGGTACTGGCGGCCGAGCTGGACAAGGACGTGGGGGCGGACAAGACCCGCTACTTCGGCGTGCTGGAGGCCTTTGCCCGCAGCCAGGGGGCGGCCGCGATCCCCAAGCTCGAGGAGCTGATGGGTCGGTTCTCGGATCCCGAAGGGCAGACCTACATCATCAACGCCTTCCCCGACGCTGCCCACGTGGGCTCGACCGAGGGCACCAACCCCGAGGCCGCGCGACAGGCCGTCGCGGCCATCGAGCGGCTGGCCCCGACGCTGACCCCCAAGGCCGTCGAGGCCGCGCGGGTGGCCCTGCAGTCGCTCGGTGCCGACGCCGCCGCCGACCAGATGGCGGGGGAGCGGTTCCGGGACCGGCGCCAGGAGGACGGGGGCCTGTTGTGGGGCGTCGTCGTCGTCGAGTCGGCGCCGTGCAAGAAGGGCACCCAGACCTGGCGCCGGGTGCACAGCGCGCTGGTGCAGGGGACCGGCAACACCTGGCCCGACCAGCTCCAGGAGAAGGTCGAGGCTTCGGCCACCACGACCTGGACCTTCGACCTCGGCGACAAGTGCCGATCGGAGTCGGAGCTGAAGTGGATCGTCCCGGCGGAGCCCTTCGCCGACGAGGCGGCCTTCGAGGCCTGGCGGGAGGAGCAGCGCAAGGACCTGAAGCTGCAGCCCGCCGACAAGAGCTGGGACACCGAGCACGAGCCGCTGATCATCTGACAGGCGGGCGGCGCGCCGGAACGTCGGGGGGCCGGGCCGGCGAGCCCCGGGTCGCTCCTGTCGCAGCGGGTGGGGGGTTGACTGCCCGGCGGTCGGCTAAGGCCTGCGTCAACGCCGGCCGCACCCCTGCGGTCGCCCCACGGAGCCGCCATGGAGCACTGGTCCTATCGCACGATCATCGAACCGTTCCGCATCAAGGCGGTCGAGCCCATTCCGTTCCTGACCCGGGAGGAGCGACAGGCGGCGCTGGAACGTGCGGGACACAACCTGTTCAACCTGTCCGCGGACGAGGTCACCATCGACCTGCTCACCGATTCCGGGACCGGGTCGATGTCGGCGAAGCAGTGGGCGGCGCTCATGGACGGGGACGAGAGCTACGCCGGAAGCCGGTCCTGGGCCCAGCTCCAGGAGGTCGTACAACAGATCACCGGCATGCCCTACGTGCTCCCGTGCCACCAGGGGCGCGCCGCCGAGCGGATCCTCGGGCGGACCGTGATCCCGGCGGGCAGCGTCGTCCTCAACAACACCCACTTCGACACCACCCGGGCCAACATCGAGCAGGCCGGCGCCCAGGCGGTCGACCTGCCGGTGCCGGTCGCCCACGACCCGGGAGATCCCTCGCCGTTCAAGGGCGACATGGACCTCGACGCCCTCGACGAGGCGCTGGCCCGCCACGGCGACCGGGTGGCCATGGTCATGCTCACCCTCACCAACAACGCCGCCGGCGGCCAGCCGGTGAGCATGCAGAACATCGAGGCGGTGAGCGCCCGGGCCCGGGCCGCGGGCATCCCCTTCTACCTGGACGCGGCCCGGTTCGCCGAGAACGCCTGGTTCATCCACGTCCGCGAGCCGGGCTACCGCGAGGTGTCGGTGCCCGAGATCGCCCGCCGGATGTTCGACCTCGCCGATGGCTTCACCATGTCGGCCAAGAAGGACGGCATCGTCAACATCGGCGGCCTGCTGTGCACCCGCCGGGAGGACCACTACGAAAAATTCAAGAACGAGCTGATTCTCGGCGAGGGCTTCGTGACCTACGGCGGGTTGGCCGGGCGGGACCTGTCGGCCCTGGCCGTGGGCCTGCAGGAAGCGCTGGACACCGACTACCTGCGGTACCGGGAGGCCAGCATCGCCTACTTCACCGAGGGCCTGGACCAGGTGGGGATCCCGGTGGTGAAGCCGCCGGGGGGGCACGCGGTGTTCATCGACGCCGGGGCGATGGCTCCCCACATCCCGGCGGAGTTCTTCCCCGGGCAGGCGGTGGCCAACGCGCTGTACCTGGAAGGGGGGGTGCGCGGGGTGGAGATCGGCAGCCTGATGTTCCCCGGCGCCACCATGCAGCTCGTGCGTCTCGCGGTGCCGCGGCGGGTCTACACCCAGTCGCACGTCGACTACGCCATCGAGGTGGCCGAGCGGGTCGCCGCCCGGGCCGCCGAGCTGCCCGGGTACCGCCTGACCCACGAGCCACCCTTCCTCCGGCACTTCTCGGCCCGGATGGAACCGGTTCCCGCCGAGCGGCTGCCCCGGCGGGGCTGAGCTACTCGACCGGGCGGCTGTCGTCGGCGGTCCACTCCCACATGCTGCCGTCGTAGTTGGCCACCCGGGGGTAGCCCAGCTCGGTGAGGACCGCGACGGCGAAGCCGGACCGCACGCCGCCGGTGCAGTACGGGACGATGCGCTTGTCGGGGGTGATCCCGGCCCCTTGCAGCGTGGCCCGCAGCTCCGGCTCGGGCCGGAGCCGTCCCCGGGCGTCGAGCAGGTCCTTGAAGTACAGCCCCACCGCCCCGGGCAGGTGGCCGCCCCGGGGCTCCCCGTAGGGGGTGGCCCCGGCGTATTCGCGCGGCTCGCGGGTGTCCCAGAACACCACGTCGCAGGTCCCCGTCCCGCACTGCGCCAGATCGCGCTCGACCTCGCTGAGTCGGGCGCGAAGGGTCTCGTCGGGGTGGGGGATGAAGTCGCCGCGACGGGCGGGGGGCGGTTTGGTGGTCAGCTCCCCGCCCGCGTCGATCCATGCCGGCAGGCCCCCGTCGAGGATCCGGTTCGGGTCGTGGCCGAGGTATTCCAGCGTCCACCAGATCCGCCCGGCCTCGCCCCAGCCGTCGATGCCGGCGTCGTAGACCAGGACCGGGCGGTCGTCGTCGACGCCGGCGGCCTGGAGGGCCTCCTGGAGGCGTCCCATGTCATCGGTGAGTCGTCCCACGCGGGCCCACCCGTCGCGCAGTTCCAGCCATGAGAGCGGCACGCTGCCGGGGATGTGCCCCGTGCGGTACTCGGCATCGCCCCGGGCGTCGATGACCGTCGCGCCGGCGTCGATGAGCTGGCGCGCCTCGGCCGGCGAGACGAAGACCTCGCCCGCGGTGGCGGTGTGCGCCAGGGCAG
>RFKJ01000566.1 GCA_003694325.1 Deltaproteobacteria bacterium | reverse complement strand
GAGGATCCAGTGAGCGGAATCTTCCGAGGCAGCGCCCCGGCGGCGGCGGGCAGGCGGCGACGGCGGACCCGGGTGTTCGGCGGGCGGGGGGCGCGATCCGCCTTCACGCTGCTCGAGGTCGTCATCGGGCTGGGGATCCTCTCCCTGGCGCTGCTGGTCCTGGTCCAGACCCAGGCGACCAGCGTGTTGTCGACGGTGGAGGCCGACAAGATGATGCGGGCCACCGAGCTGGCCGAGGAGAAGATGACCGAGGTGCTGCTGCTGACCGAGGTCGAGGGCTTCACCGAGAGCGACAAGGAGGAACAGGGCGACTTCGAGGACTTCGGCGAGGAGGACTGGCGGGGCGACGACCTGGACCTCGACCTGCAGGACGACGACCTGGCCGACTTCCACTGGGCCTGGACGGTGCGGCGCATCGACCTGACGATCCCCACCGACCTGGCGGGCCTGATGGGGGAACTGGAGGGCAGCGGCTACGTCCCCGAGGACCAGATCCCCGAGACCTACGACAACAGCAGCCTGCCCGATCTCTCCGACTACATGCAGCCGGAGATGATCACCGAGTACCTGGCCGCCTACATCCGGGAGGTCCGGGTGGTGGTCTGGTGGGGGGACGAGGACATCGACCTCAGCGAAGGAGACGAGGGGCTGCCCGAAAACGCCGTGGAGTACGTCACCCACGTCATCAACCCCACCGGCAGGCTCAACGACCCGCTGACGGGGGCCGCCAATGACTGATCGGCGCCGGCGGGGCCTTCCTGGCGCGGCGCCCCGGCGCGCCCGCGGCGGCTTCACCCTCATCGAGGTGGTGGTCGCCCTGGGCGCCATGGCGGTCATCGGCCTGCTGAGCTGGCAGGCCCTGGCCGGGTCGCTGAAGGCCCGGGACTTCATGGAGGAGGAGGAAGCCTTCCAGCGTTCGGCCAACACCGCCCTGGCCCGGATCCAGCACCACCTGGAGCTGGCCTACCTGACGAAGTCGGTGACCGCGGTCAACACCTACCGAACGGTGTTCGTCGCCAAGGACGGCGACGAGCGCGACGAGCTGTGGTTCACCAGCCTGGGACACCACCGCCGGTTCCGGGACAGCAAGGAGTGCGACCAGACCGAGCTGACCTTCTGGCTGGACGACGACCCGGAGAACGACGGCGCCTACGTGCTGCTCATGCGCGAGGCCCAGCGCATCGACGAGCGCCCCGACGAAGACGGCGGCGTGCTGCCGCTGGCCTACGGGGTCCAGCGCTTCGACCTGCACTTCCTCGATCCGGCGACCGGTGAATGGGTCGACGAGTGGGACAGCACCGGGGCCGACCAGGCCGAGCGGCTGCCGCGGGCGGTGCAGGTGGTGCTGGTGCTCGAGGGACCGGGCCGCGACGACCCCGAGGAGCGCGAGCCCCGGACCTTCGTCCGCACCGTCCAGCTCGCCTTCGCCGATTCCCTCAACCGGGAGAACTCGCCGTGGAGCAACGCCGACGACCAGGAGGCCGGGTGATGGGTCTCCTGGCGCGCTGGTGGCGGTGGCTGACGGTGCCGCGGAGCCTGCCCACCCGGCACGGCCGGCCGCGGGGGGCCAACCTGGGGACCCGGCGGGGCTCCCGTTCGGGCATCGCCCTGGTGGTGGTGATGACGACCGTGATGATCCTCACGGTGGTCGTCACCGACCTCGCCTACACCTCGCGGCTTCGCTTCCTGGTCACCGCCCACCGCCAGGAGGAGCGCCAGGCCTACTGGCTGGCCAACTCCGGCATCCAGCTCTACCGGCTGATCCTCGCCGCCAACATGGAGCTGGCCAACTCCCTGGAGCAGTTCGCCGACTTCCTGCCCTTCCCCCCGGGGGATGCCCTCTGGCAGATGGTGCCCTCCATCAACACCGGCCTGCTGACCATGCTGCTGGCCGACCAGGGCGGGGTGGACATCGACGAGGCCAGCCAGGAGGACAAGGACCGCTTCCAGCAGACCGGCCAGGTCAGCGACGAGCTGCGCCAGCAGGCCATCGAGGAGGGGGCCGGGCTGTTCTCGGAGCGCTCCTGGCTCGATCTCCCCGGCGACATGAGCGCCGAGGTCACCGCCGAGGACTGCCGGATCAACGTCAACCTGCTGGCCAGCTCCGACGGCACCGACCTGGAGAACTCCCCCACCTTCCAACTCCTGCTGGGGCGGATGTCGGGCGAGGAGAACGACCGCTGGCTGCGCGAGCGCAACCTCGATGCCCGCGAGCTGATCGCCAACCTCGCCGACTGGGTGGACGCCGACACGCTCCGGTCCGGCTCCCGGGGGGGGTACGAGGACTCGCTGTACCAGGACGAAGAGCCCCCCTACCTGTCCAAGAACGCTCCCTTCGACACCCACGAGGAGATCCGGCTGGTCGAGGGCTGGACCGACGAGGTCTACGATCGCTTCGCCGGGCAGTTCACGATCTACGGCAACGGCAAGATCAACATCGGCTGCGGGGATGACCAGATCCACTGGGCGATCCTCAAGTCCAGCTACGTCAACGGCGGCACCCTCCGCGACAACCAGGTCAACGACATCATCGAGCAGATCCACGACCAGGAGCTGGTCGTCGGCTTCTCCAAGCCCAAGGACTACATCGACTTCCTGACGGGCCTGGGGCTGCAGGTCGACAACGAGCTGCTCAACCACCTCTCCGACCAGTCGCTCACCTTCCGGATCGTCAGCACCGGGATGGTGGGCAACAGCACCACCACCATCGAGGAGGTGGTCCAGTACACCAAGCGCGGCCGGAGCCGCCTGCTCTACCACCGGGTCTACTGACCCGGCCGCCCGGGCACCTCGCCACCCCACCGGAAAACCCCACCATGGCCAAGCTCATCGCCATCGACCTCGGCAGCCACCACGTCAAGCTCGCGGTGTACGAAGGTGCCTTCGGTCGATACCAACTCGAACAGCTCATCGCCGCGCCGGTGGAACAGGGAGTCGAGGCGCCCCCCGATCTGTCCGCCCGCATCGCGGCGCTGCGGGTCGCCGTCGGCCGGCTGCCCCCGGCCGGGCGCCCGGCCTGGGTGACCGCCTGGCCGGCCGAGCGCACCAGCCTCCGCCACCTCACCCTGCCGTTCGGGGAGCGGGCCCAGGTGGAGAAGGTCCTGCCCTTCGAGGTCGAGGGCCTCGTGCCCTTCGACATGGAGGACATGGAGCTGCGCCACGACATCCTCCACCTGGCCCCCGGCGACAGCGAGGTCCTGGCCGCGGTGGTCGAGCGCGCCGGCCTGCAGGCGTTGCTGGCGGCCCTCGCCGAGGTCGGCTGCGATCCCCGATCGGTGGACATCGACGCCGCGAGCCTGTCGATGTACGCCACCGATGGCGTGCAGGCGGTGGTCGATGTCGGCCACACCCGCACCATCGTGTCGATCTGCCGGGATGGGCGGCTCATCGCCGGCCGGGCCCTCGATGGAGGGGGGCGGGATCTCACCCTTGCCCTCTCGCGGGCCCGGGGCTGCAGCCTGTCCGAGGCCGAGGGGCGCAAGCACCGGGCCAGCATCGGCCCCACCGGGCCCGAGGCATCGCCTCCCGACGCGGCGGCGGGCGCGGCGACCCCGACCGCCGTCGAGTGGGAGGACGACGACCACACCACGCCCGCCTCGCCGGCCGGAGGGAGCCGGAACCTCGCCGCCGCGGCCGACGCGACGGCGACGGACCACGACGACGGGGCCATCCTCCGCGAGGCCTTCCTGCCGCAGCTCGCCGAGCTGCGCTCGACCCTGATCAGCTTCGAGGACAGCCTGTCGGTGGAGATCGACGAGGTGGTCCTGGTCGGCGGCGGCCGGGCGCTGGCCGGGCTGCGGGAGCTGCTGCAGGCGACGCTGGGGGTGCCGGTGCGGATGCCCGATCCCGTCGACGACGGACAGGGCCTGG
>RFKJ01000565.1 GCA_003694325.1 Deltaproteobacteria bacterium | reverse complement strand
TCCCCGCCCCATCGACCACCCCCCGGTGACCGCTGGGAATCACCGCTTGGAGAGACCGACGTGGCCAACCACAAGGACGCCCTGAAGCGCAACCGGCAGAACATCAAGCGCCGGATGCGCAACCGCCACTACCGCACCATGATGCGCAACCGCATCAAGAAGCTGCGGGCGCTGATCGATGCCGGCGACAAGGCCGCCGCCGAAGCGGCCCTGCCCGAGACCGTCAGCATGATCCAGCGCGTTGCCCAGAAGGGCATCATCCACAAGCGGCAGGCCGCTCGGCGGGTGAGCCGGTTGAGCCACGCCGTCAACGGCATGGGCTGATCGCCCTCGCCTCGGTGACCGGTCACCCCGCCGGGTTCAGCGGGTGACCACCCCCCGGTTCAGCGGGTGACCAGCTCGAGGACCAGTGCCTCGAGCACCCGGCGGTCACCCGCCGGGGACCGGTTGAACCGCCGATTGGCCGCCGCCAGGCGGGGCAGCAGGTCCGCCGCCACCAGCGACCGGCGGGCCAGGTTGCGCCGGGCCTCCTCCAACGTCCGCCACCGCAGGCGCACCCCGCCCTCCTTGGGGTCCCGGCCGCGGCGCATGCAGTCCTGGAGACAGAGGAGCTGGCGGAACTGCCAGGTGACCATGGACAGGATGTAGTGGGGGGACTCCCCGGCCTCGAGCAGCCGGTGACAGGCGGCGAGCGCGGCGTCGACATCGCGTCGGATCAAGGCGCCGGTGAGCCCCCAGATCTCCGCCTGGCCGACGACGCTGCAGGTCTGCTCGATGACTTCGAGGTCGATGGTGCCCGACCCGCCCAGCCAGTTGCTGGCCTTGGTCAGCTCCATGTCGACCCGGCCGAGATCCTTGCCGGCCAGCTCGACCAGCAGCTCGGCGGCGTCCCGGTCCAGCCGGCAACCCAGCTCCCGGGCCCGCTCGACGGCGAAGGCGCGCGGATCCTCGGTGCCCGACTTGAAGCTCCGCACCCGGCCGATCTTCTGGATCCGGTTGCGCAGGCGCACGCCGCGGTTGACGCCGCCGCTGCTGGCCGGAAGCTGGCTGCCCACCAGGATCAGCGTGGTGGAGGGACTGGGGTTGTCGACGTAGTCGAGCAGCGCGTCCTGGAGGGCGACGCTGGCCTTGTCCAGCTCGCGGAGGACCACCACCCGGCGGTCGGCCATCATCGGGACCGTCCGCACCAGGTCCAGCAGTCGCCCCAGGGCCTCCGGTTCACTCGCCTGGAACCTCGCCAGGTTGAACCCGGAGCGATCGCCGGCCAGCGCGGCATCCACTTCGGCCTGCTCGGCCTCGCGCAGCCGCAGCGCCTCGGTTCCGACGAGCAGGATCACGGGGGGAGGACCGGCGGTCACGGATCCCTCGGGGAAGGCGGTGCAGGGGGCGGGGCGGCCTGCAGCCAGGCCGCGAGATCCCGACCGACCTGGTCGGCCAGGGATGCAAAGGTCACGGCCCGCCGTTCCGCGACGGACCGGCCTTCGTCGCCGCCGGCATCGTAGCTGCGCTCCGCCCGGAGGACCACCGACCGGGGCCGGGCCCCCAACAGCCGGGCGTCCACGACGAGGGTGGCCCGGCGTACCCGCCGGTCGCCGGACACCGCGACGAGGTCGTCCGAGGCCTCCAGGACGGTGAGATCGAGCGCGTCCCCATCCCCCGCCAGGCCGCGGCGGGCGAGGGACGCGCTCACGGCCGACCGCAGGGCGTCGGCCAGGCCGGGCTCGGCGGCCGGGACCCGGACCTGGCCCACCGCCACCGACTCCACGCCGGATCGCGGCGGGACTCCGAGGTGACAGCCACCCAGCAGGGCGACCACGGCGGCACGGTGGATCACGTGGTTCGACTATTGACAGCAGGCACGGTCGTCGACACAATCGCCGCCCCTGCCCGCCGGCAGCCGGGTGCGCGCCCACGTCCCGCACCGCGCCCCCGCCGGTGACCGGGACCGGCCATCGTCGCCCGCCATCCCCGAGGTGCTCCATGCTCCTGCCCCTCAGCCTCGCCGTCCTCACCGCAACCGCCCACGCAGGCCAGCCGTCGCCGGCCGCCTTGTCGCTCTCCCCCGCGCCGGCCGCCTCCGGCTCCGCGGCGGCGTCGAACCCGGCCTTCGACGACCCCGCGACCGAGGCGCCGCCGACCGCGCCGGCCGCCTCCGGTTCTCGCCGCAGCTACCTCATCCAGATCAACCCCCGGGCGCGGTACCTCACCCTGCCCGACTCGTTCCTCGATCCCTGGGCCTACGACATCGACGATCCCGGCGCCAACCCCTACAAGCGCCCCAGCATTCGGGGATGGGGCTTCGGCGTCGAGGTGGTGCTCGACCACGACGGGCCGAACACGATGTTCTGGGCCGAGTACATCCACCCCACCATCCAGGAGGGCTACTGGGACGACGTCGACGACGCCTTCGTCGACCACGAGGACGGGGAGTGGCTCAAGCCCGACGGGCTCGGTGCGGCCGCCTTCGGCGTGACCTACCTCCACGACATCGTCCTCGTCCCCACCGGTCCCGACGGCGGCGCGGTGGGGTTTTCGCTGGTCCTGGGTGCGGGCCTGGGGATCATGCCCTGGGGCGGGAGCATCGAGTACTGGCAGGCGGGGGGCAACCCCGACAACGCCGATGTGTCCTGCGGCCCCACCGAGCCGGCCTACGAGCGCAAGGACCACTGCATCGCCGACGGCGACAAGCTGGAGCGGCTGTTCCCGGTGTGGCCGGTCGTGGACTTCCCCATCGGCGTCCGCTTCGACTTCTCCGACCACGCCCAGCTCCGCATCGACGGCGGCATCCACGGCGTGCTCTACCTGGGGGCCGCCGCCGGCGTGGCGTTCTGATCGACGGGCCGGCGGGGTTCCCCGCGCTTCCCTCTCCCGACCTGCTCGACGGATGGGGGCCGCCGCATTAAGCGCGCGAGACTGCTCGCCGGCGCCCGGGCCCGCCCGCCGCCGGCCCCCGACTGCGAATCCCGGGGGGGCGGTTGCGAACCCGGCCCCCTGTCCCGACTCATCGAGTTCCGACTCATCGAGGTACAGCCACGTGATCCTGGTCACCGTCCGCGAAAACGAGCCGTTCGAGAAGGCCCTGCGCCGCTTCCGCCGGAAGGTGGAGCGCGAGGGGATCCGCAAGGACATCAAGAAGAACAGCTTCTACCTCAAGCCCGGCGAGAAGCGCCGCCTCAAGCAGCGCCTCGCCGAGAAGCGCCGCCGCAAGGCCCTCCGCCGCGCCCTGAAGAAGGCCGGAAACTGAACCCGGCCCGGACCTGACCCCTCCCGGCGCCCAGGCCCGGGTCGACAGGATCCGGTCGTCGCCTCGGCTCAGGGCATCCACACCGACGGCGGAGGGGGCCCCGCAGCAAGCCGTCGCGCAGCCACGGCGACGGCGGCCAGGTCTTCGTATGCGTCGAGATCCTGCCCGTCGACCGGCGCGTCCGCCACGGTCTCCAGGCGTCGCCGCCAGCCGTCCAGGTCCCCGGCCGGCGCCGCCACGAAGCGGGCTTCGTCCACCCGAAGCATCAGCCGGTCCCCACCGTCCTGCCGCGCCTGGGCGAAGGCGGCCGCGACCTGCTCGGCATCCCGCCCCAGCGCCGGCGGCACGACGCCCCGGGCCAGGGCGACCGCCCACCGTGGCCGACCCTCGTCCCAGTCCGGCGCCAGCTCCGCCGCCCGGTCGGCGAGGAGCTGGACGGGCTCGAGGTCGATGCCCACCCCGGCTGCCCCCTGCCGGTCGATCCACCGCGCCCAGGCCATGGCGCCCCACACCAGGCAGTCGACCTCCGATTCGAACACGGCGTCGACCACGTCTTCGGTGATCCGTCCCCCCGATGCCCGCAACCGCCCGGCCACCCCGGGCTGGAGGGCGAGGCAGCGCAGGGCCCAGCCACGGGCCGCCGCCAGGTCGTCCCGGTCGGGCGAAGGCCAGCCGACCCCGCGCAGGTAGAGGGTGCGGGACACCTCGGCATACACCCGCGGGTGAGGCGGCGTGGCCACGTCGATGCCGAGCAGGCACTGGAGGTGAGCGTCCAGGCTCGCGGCAGTCCGCGGAGATGCCCGCAGGCGCTCCTCGCAGCTCGCCAGGTCCAGGGTGGTCGGATCGACCCGTCCACGGGC
>RFKJ01000564.1 GCA_003694325.1 Deltaproteobacteria bacterium | reverse complement strand
ATCCTCCACATCCCCACCAGCCCGGGGTGCAACAACCGGTGCGAGTTCTGCCTGGACGAAGCCCGGGGGATCGGCCCCTTCAGCCTGCAGCAGCACATCGAGCAGCTCCGCACCGGCCGGGCCATCGCCGACGGCGTCGTGTTCACCAATGGCGAACCGACCCTGAACCGGCACCTGCCCGACGCCGTGGCCGCCGCCCGGGACCTGGGCTTCACCCTCATCGGTCTCATCACGAACGGCCGCCGCCTGTCGGACCGGGCCTACGCCGCGGCGCTGCTCGACGCCGGCCTCAACGAGGTCACCGTCTCGGCCCACGGCCCCACGGCCGAGGTCCACGACGCCATCACCGGGCGCCGGGGCTCCTTCGACCAGACCCGCCGTGCCCTGCAGAACCTCCAGGAGCTCCGCCGCAGCCGGAGCTTCACCTTTCACGTCAACTGCACCCTGGTGCGGAAGAACCTTCCCCATCTTCCGGCGATGGTGGCCTACGCGCAGGGTTTCGACATCGACCGGCTCAACTTCAACGTGGTCGAACCGCGGGGCACCGCCCCCAAGCGGTTCGCCGAGGTCCAGCCCCGCTACGTGGAGGTCGTCGAGGAGATGCACCGCAGCGGCCTGGACTTCGGCCGCCCCGAGCTGAGCATCTCCCGCATCCCGCCCTGCGCCGGCGGGCTGGACTGGTCGCAGGAGGACTTCCACCTCGCCGTCGACGGTGTCATCACCCACTTCGAACCCGCCGCGGGCAAGGTCCGCGGCCCGCCCTGTGAACGGTGCGCGGTCGCCGGGACCTGTCCCGGCATCTGGGAGGCGTACGCCGAGGGCTACGGGTGGGACGAGTTCCACCCCGTCCAGCGCCCCCACGACGCAGTCCTCCGGGTGCGCCTCGGCGCCGACTGCCTCAACCGGTGCCCCGACTGCACCGAGCGGCGCGGCGTCGCCCCGCCGCCCCCATCGCCCTTCCGTCAGCTCTCCCGGGGGTACCTCGCCGGCCACCGGGCGTGCCTGTTCACCGGGGGCGATCCGCTGCTCGACGCCCGCCTGCCGCGCCTGCTCCAGGCCGCCCGCCGCATCGGCTTCCTTCACCTGGCCATCGAGACCAACGGGCGCCTCCTGTCCCAGCGGCGGTTCATCGACGCCGTGGCCGCCCTCGACATCGACGAGATCCGGGTCCGCGTCCACGGCGACGACGCGGACACCGCCGATACCCGCACCGGCGTACCCGGTTCGCACCGGCAGGCCGTCCGGGGCATCCACAACCTGCGCCGCCGCCGGCTGCCCTTCCGCGTCGTCCGCTGAGCCGCTCCCGGGGGTTACGTCCACCGCGGAGGAACCATGCACAGCTTCTCGACCCCCCTCTCCCGGCGCCTGGGCCTCAAGTATCCCATGGTGGCGGCCCCCATGTTCATCATCTCCAACGAACGGATGCTGCTGGCCTGCGCCGAGGCCGGCATCCTGGGCGCGATGCCGTCGCTCAACGGCCGCACCCCCGAGGAGTTCGAGGCGAAGCTGCGGTGGTTGCGGGAGCGCACCGACCGGCCGTTCGCCATCAACATGACCATCGGCCTCACCGACCCCGAGCGTCTCCAGGCCGACGTCGAACTGTGCGAGCGGTACGAGGTGCCCGTCTGGATCACCTCGTACGGGGACCCGACCGAGATCGTCCGGCGGGCCCACGCCCGCAAGGCCACGGTGTTCCACGACGTCATCAACCTGCGCCACGCGAAGAAGGCCGAGCGCGCCGGGGTCGACGCCATCATCGGCGTCGCCGCCGGGGCCGGCGGGCACGCCGGGCGCATCAGCCCCTTCGCGCTGATCCCCTACCTCAAGGACAACCTGTCGGTGCCGGTCATCGCCGCCGGCAGCATCTCCACCGGCAAGCAGGTGCTGGCATCGCTGGCCCTGGGCGCCGAGCTGGTCTACATGGGCACCCGGTTCATCGTGGCCGAGGAGTGCGGCTCCACCGACGACTACAAGGAGATGGTGATCCAGGCCGGTCCCGAGGACATCGTCTACACCGACCAGGTCAGCGGGGTGCATGCCAACTTCCTCAAGAAGTCCCTCCCCGACAGCCGGCCCGACGGCACCGCCGCCCAGCCCAAGCGCTGGAAGGACATCTGGTCGGCCGGCCACGGCGTGGCCGAGATCCGCAAGCGCCAGACCATCGAGCAGATCGTCGACGACCTGGTCCGCGAGTACTACGACACCCTCGCCGCGCTGCCTCGCTGACGATCCGGTGACCCCGCCCGTCGTCACCCTCGTCGGTCTTGCCGGCCCGCTGGTGGCGATCCGACCCGCCGACGTGGACGGTGACGGGGTCCGCGAACTGGTGGCCGCCACCACCGCGCCGGAGGGCCCGGTCGACCTGTCGATCCTGCGCCTGCGCGGTTCCCGGGTCGAACAGACCCACCACCGACTGCCGGACCGGCCGGGCTGGTGGGATGCGGGCCATGGCCTGTGGCTGCTCGATTCCGCCGGCCTCCACGAGCTGCGCACCGGCCAGAGCCCGCTCGGCCTCGCCGGGGCTGCCGCCGGTGCCGGTCCCCCCGCCCCGGCCGACATGGTGACCGACCTGGACCACGACGGCACGCCCGAGCTGCTGCTCCCCGGCGACGGCGTCCTCCACGCCTGGTCGGTGAACGGACGCGCGTGGGGCACCGTGCCGCTTCCCGAGCCCGCCACGGTCGCCGTCGCCGATGTCAACGCCGACGGCACCGACGACCTGGTCCTGGTCACCGACGACGGGATCCGGGTCCACGTCGCCGCCCCCGGCGCGCTGTCCACCGTGGCCCTGCACTGGCCCCTGCCCGAGGCGCTGGCCCCGCCACCCCCCGGCCACGACACCGACGCGGGGGAGACCTCGGCCCGGTGGACGGACCTGGACGGGGACGGCCTGGCCGATCTGCTGGTCCACCGCCTGCGCGACCCCGACCGACCGGCCCGCGCCGTGTCCGAGGTGTTCTACTACCGGGGGAGGGGCACCGCGGGGCTGGCCCCTCCCCAGCGGATCACCAGCCAGGCCGGCGCCCGGGACCTGTTCGCCGTCGACCTGGACGGGGACGGGGACCGGGAGGTGCTGCAACCCCGGCTGCGGCTGGACGGCGGCAACCTCGCCCGGGCCGTGCTCGGCCGGTCGGTCGAGGTCGAGCTGGTCGCCCTCCCCATGGAGGAGGGGCGGCTCCTCGACCCGGTGCAGCTCCGGCAGGTCTCCCTGCCGGTCGATGGCACCCGGGCGGCCTGGAGCATGTTCGAGGACCTGACGGGCGACGGGCTGCCCGACCTGGCGATGGTCATCGACGGCAGGCTGGATATCTTCGCCGGCCGCGGCATGTCCGTCGACCGACAACCCTGTGCAACGGCGTCGCTGGGCGTGCAGGCCGACAACCTGTGGGCGCTGGACCTGTCCGGCGACGGCGCCGCCGAGCTGGTCGCCTGGGCCCGCGGCGAGCGGGCGCTGGCCATCGTCGAGATCCCGCGACCTCGGTGAGCCCGCGATCTCCCGCGGCCCTCAGGTGCCGCGACTCGCGGGAAGCTCAACCCTCGGCCATCGCCAGCAGCCGGCCGATCGTCCGCCAGTTGCGGCCGGTGCTCACGGTGCCGAGTTGCCGGTCGAACCAGGCGTTCGTCAGCGTGGTCCGGGCCAGCCCCCGTGGACAGAACAGGTGGACCTCGCGGCCCACGACTTCGAAGCGGTCCGGCGGCGACCGGTCGGGGTCCAGCGCGGCGACCGCCCGGGCATCGGGCAGGTCCGCCAGGAAGTAGACGTGGAGCTGCCGGTCGTCGGAGGCCCGGGCGGCGAAGCGGTGCCCCGCGGCCACCGCCCGGAGCTGGTCCACGGTCCGGGTCACGACCGGCACCGTGAGACCGAACCGGTCGGCGATGGCCGCCGTGATGGCCGCCGCGCAGTCCGCATCACCCGGGGCATCGAAGACTGCGTTGCCCGACTGGAGGACCGTCCGCACGCCCTGGTAGCCCAGGCCCTCCAGCAGGGCCCGCAGATCGGCCATGGGCAGCCGGTGGCGGCCGCCGACGTTGACGCCGCGCAGGAGGGCGATGGTCCGGACCACCGATCCTACTCGACGGCGGTGAACGGGATGACCGTGACCTCGCCCAGCTCGGCGGCGGCCTCCTTGACGTCGTCGGCGGTGGCCACCATGACGATCAAGCTGTGTTCGGGATCGTAGAAGTCATGGAGGATGGCCTCGGCCCGGGCTTCGTCCACGTCGGCCACCGCGGCGTCCACCGCGGCCCTGTCGTAGCCGGTGAGCGCCTTCTCGACGGCGAGATCGAGGCGCTTGGGCGCCGTATCCGTCAGGAAGGGGGCGCCGTTGACCCGGCTGCTGCGGGCCAGCTCGACCTCCTCGGTGGGCAGGTCACCCCGGCCCTGGTCCATGACGTCGAGCACCAGCTTGACCGCGTCGACGGCGTAGTCCGAGCCCGGCGCCAGCACGGCGATCCAGGCGGCGTCCATGTCCTTGGGCCGGTTGGCCCCGTAGGCGTAGTAGGACCAGCCCCGCTCCACCCGGACCTGCTTCATCAACCAGGCGCTGAAGCTGTAGCCTCCGACCACGTCGTTCCCGAGCAGGAACGCCGGGTAGTCCTCCGACAACGGGTCGAAGCCGCGCTGCCCGACCATCACCTGGACCTGGGTCCGCTCCGGCTTGTCGACGATGAGCACCCGCCGCGTGGCCGGCGGCTCCACCGGCCGGATGGCCGTCCGCTCGGGGGCGGTGCCCTCGATGGTGGCCAGCATGGCGTCGAGGTCGTCGAGGGCGAGGCTGTCGAAGGCTCCGGACAGGCCGACCACCGCCGCCCCGCTGACGAACCACCGGTCGACGTGGGCGCGCACCGCGTCGACGTCGATGTCGGACAGGGTCCGGACGGTCCCGCGGACGTCCCGCCCGTAGGGGCTGTCCGAGCCATACCAGGCCGCCTCGAAGGCCCGGGCCACCAGGGCGCGGTCGTCGTCGGCCCGGTCCTTCAGCTCGCTGCGGACCTCGGCCTTCAGCTCCTCGAGGGTGGCCGGATCGAAGGCCGGCTGCGACAGGGCCTCGGTGAGCAGGGCGATGAACCCGGGCCAGGCATCGGCCGGCACCGAGCCCGACAGGGAGACCCTGTCCTGGGTCACCTGGGCCGTGATGCTGCCGCCCAGGCGCTCCAGGGCCTCCTCGAAGGAGGCGCGATCGCGGCGGGCCGTGCCCCGGAGCAGCATCTTCGCGGCGAGGTTGGCGGTGCCGGGGATGGCGTCTTCGGCGGCCCCGTTCTTGAACGAGATCGACAGGCGCAACAGGGGTTCGGTCTCGTCGTGGACGGCGAGGATCGTGGCGCCGTGGGCCGTGCGCTCGATGACCTCACCCCGTGGCAGGTCGGTGGGCGGCGGGGCGGGTTCCCGGCCCTCGACGGCCGAGTCGGACGCCGCCGGCGGTCGCTCGTGCAGGGTGGGGGTCACCCCCTCGGGCGCCTGGGTGGCGCGGCCGACGACCACCGTGGAATTCGTCCGGGCCAGCAGCCGGGCCGCCACCCGCTGCACGTCCTCGGCGGTCACCT
>RFKJ01000563.1 GCA_003694325.1 Deltaproteobacteria bacterium | reverse complement strand
GAGCTTGAAGTCGGCCCCCCGGAAGCGGGTCCAGGCGCCCGGCCAGGAGTTCATGCCCCGAATGCGGTTGTGCACGCGGTCCGCCGGCCAGGTCCAGTCGACCCGCCCGTCGGCCCGGGTCAGCGGCGGCGCCAGGGTGGCGCGGCCGTGGTCCTGGGGCCGAGGCTCGATCTCGTCGAGGCGGTCGAGGGTCTCCACCAGCAGCGCGGCACCCATGTGGGCAAGGCGGTCCCACAACTCGGCGGTGGTCTCGTCGGGACCGATGGGGGTCTCCCGGCAGAGCAGGATGTCGCCGGTGTCGAGCCCCTCGTCCATCTGCATGGTGCAGACGCCGGTGCGGTCGCGGCCGTCGAGGATCGCGTGGTGGATCGGGGCAGCCCCCCGGTACTCCGGCAGCAGGCTGGCGTGGACGTTGATGCAGCCGCGGGCGGGGGCGTTCAGGTGCCAGGGCTTGAGGATCCGGCCGTAGGCGACGACGACGGCGACGTCGAACGGCGTTCGGGTGAACCACTCGCGGAACGGCCCCCGGTTGATGGCTCGGGGCTGGCGGGTCTCGATGCCGAGCTGTCGGGCGCGCACGATGGTGGGCGGGCTGACCGGCTTCCGGCCGCGCCCCTTGGGCCGATCGGGCTGGGCCACCACGGCGATCACGTCGTGCCCGGCAGCGACCAGGGCATCGAGGCTGGGGACGGCGAAGTCCGGCGTGCCCATGAACACGATGCGCAGAGGGCCGGTGCGGGGGGGCGGCCCCCCCGCCCGGTCGGGGTCGGGGCTACCGGGCATGGAGCGGTTCCCGGACGAGCTTCTTGCGGCGCTTGACGTACCGGCTGCGCTTGAGACGGCTGGCGCGGTCGTAGAGCGTGGTCCCGTCGAGGTGGTCCAGCTCGTGCTGGAGGACGGTGGCTGCCCAGTCCTCGAACGCCTCTTCCCGGGGCGCGCCATAGGGGTCCCGCCACCGGACCACGATGCGCCGGTGGCGGCGGACCCGGACGGTCATCTCCGGGACCGACAGGCACTGCTCCTCTCCCTCGATCATCTCCCGGCTCCGCTCGATGATGACCGGGTTGACCATGAGGTAGAGCTGGCGTTCGTCGTCGGCTTCGTCGGGGTCGTTGCCGGGGTCGGCGACGATGACCCGCCGGCTGTCGCCCACCTGGGGGGCGGCCAGCCCGACGCCGGGGGCGGCGTACATGGTCTCGGCCATGTCCTGCATGTGGGCGGCGAGGGCGTCGCCGAACTCGTCGTCACGTACCGGGCGGGCCTTGGCGGCCAGCACGGGGTGGGGGGCTTCGATGATCTCCAGAATGGCCACGACAGCTCCGGTCCTGGCCTATAGGTAGCCGCAACGACCCCGGTCGCACAGTCCTGGTGGCCCGCGAGCCGGGAACAGGGAGGAACAGCCATGGCGCTCGGTCGGATCCCTCGCTTCAGCCCCAGCTTCTCTCCGCGGGAGGCCCTGGTCGCCGCGCGCTACCTGCTGCGCGACGGCCCCGACACCGAGATGGTGGAGCGCTTCGAGCGGGAGTTTCGCAGCTACATCGGCGCCAGCCACGCGGTCATGGTCCCCAGCGCCCGGTACGGGCTGTACCTGCTGCTCGAGGCCATGGGCATCGGGGAGGGGGACGAGGTGATCGTGCCGGCCCTCACCTACTTCGCGGTGCCGGCGATGATCCCGCTGCTCGGTGCCCGGCCGGTCTTCGCCGACATCGGGTTGACCACCCACGTCCTGGACCCCGAGGCCTTCGAGGCGGCGATCACCCCGCGGACCCGGGCGGTGGTCCCGACCCATCTCTTCGGCACACCCTGCGACATGGACGCGATCCGGGACATCGCCCGGCGACACGACATCCGGGTGATCGAGGACTGCGCCCAGTCTACCGGCGCCCGGTACCGCAACGTCCGGGTGGGCAACCTCGGAGATGCCGCCTACTACACCTTCGGCCTGACCAAGAACATGACCACCCTGTCGGGGGCGATGATCACCACCGACGCCGCCGCGGTGGCGGCGCGGATCCGGGGGATCATCCGGGCCGGGGGGCTGACCGACAAGAAGAAGCTGGCCCGCGAGGCCCTGACCGGGCTGGCGATGTTCGTGGCGACCCACCCGGCGGTGTACTGGGCGACGGTGCACCCGGCGGTGGTGGTGGGCAACGCCCTCGGGCAGGACCCGATCCACGACCGCTTCGGAGAGGCGGAGGTGCGCTATGACCGGCTCCCGGCCCACTACCGGTCGGCCAGCCAGGCGCGAGGCGCCCAGGCCGCGGTGGGGCTGCGCCAGCTCGCCCGGCTGGAGCAGCTCAACGGGGCCCGGATCCGCAACGGGCGACGGCTGGACGCCGGGCTGGCCCACGTGCCGGGCCTGACCGTGCCCAGCTACCCGGACGGCGCCGAGCCCATCTACATGAGCTTCGTCGTCCACCACCCCCGGCGCGACGCCCTGGCGGCGGCGCTGCGCCGGCGCGGGGTCGACACCACCGTGGGCTACATGTCGGACCTGTCCTCCCACCCGCTGTTCGCCGAGTTTGCTGCGGACTGCCCCAATGCCCGCCGCGCCTTCCGCGAGCTGCTGCACCTGCCGGTGCATCCCAACCTGCGGCCGCGGGATCTCGACCACATGATCGAGGCCACTCGCCGGGCCTGCCTGGAGATCGGTGCCTGACGCGGCCACCGGCCGGGCTAAGCTGTCGGGGCCCATGATCCGCTTCACCGCTCGAAACTACGCCCGCATCGCCCAGGCCGCCGTGACGCGGCGGGTGCCGGTCTACGCCCACTGGGGCATCACCCACCGCTGCAACCTGACCTGCAAGATGTGCGGCATCTGGCGCTACGGCGACCGGAAGGAGGAGCTGACCCCGGCCGAGATCCGCGTCATGGCCGCCAAGATGGCCCGGCTGGGGGTGGTCCAGGTCAGCATCGGCGGCGGTGAGCCCTTCGCCTCGCCGCACCTCGAGGACGCGGTGGAAGCCTTCATCGGCGAGGGCATCAACCTGCGGGTGCTCACCAACGGGGTGCCGGTGGGCAACGGCCGCAACGTCGTGGAGGGGCGGCCCTACCTCCAGCGGGTGGACCGGTGCATCGAGCTGGGTCTCAAGAACTTCAGCATCAGCCTGGACAGCCTGGACCCCCAGCGCTTCGACGACATCTGCGAGGTGGAAGGCGCCTGGCACCAGGCCGTCCGCACGATGACCCACATCGGCCAGCGGCTCTACGACGTGTCGGGGGCGATGCCGACCATCAACTGCGTGGTCAGCAACCTCAACCTCGAAGAGCTGCCGGACATGGTGCACTTCGCCCGGGACATCGGCTTTGCGGTGAGCTTCCTGCCGGTCGAGCTGCTCAACGATCCCAAGGAGGGGGTCCGCAACTGGGAGGCGCGGTTCATCCGCTACCGGCCGGAGATGGGGCTGCACAACGGCGACGAGGCCGGACAGGTCGGCGACCGCATCGACCGGGCCTACGACGCCATCCTCGACATGAAGGCCCGGGGGCTGCCGGTCCTCAACAGCAGCCCCTACCTCGAAGCCAGCCGGATGTACCTCAAGACCGGGCGGTTCCCGGCGGAGGGCTGCGACGCCGGGCGGCTCTACTTCAGCGTGGCGCCCAACGGCCAGTTCACCATCTGCCACCGCACCGTGCACCAGCACCTCGACTTCATGGATCCCGGGTTCGAGGACTACTTCCACTCGGCCGAATACGAGCACAAGCGCATGCTGGAGGCGGCGAGCTGCGAGGGCTGCATGCGGGCCTGCTGGATCGACACCAGCAGCATGTTCCGCACCATGCAGGGCTTCTTCGAGACGGCCAAGCTCACCCTGTCCCGGCGACAGGGGCGGCCGCTGACCTACCACGAGGCGGTGGAGAAGTGGGCCCGGGTCGGGGCGGCGGTGGCAAGGCCGGCGGCCGCCGGGTGACCGAGGAGATGTCCTCCATGTACGAAGAACCATCCTCCGGGCAGGACGGCGTCGTGGCCGGTGGTGATCTCACGGCGATGGTGCTGGGGGGCGCCACCCTGGAGCAGATCGGCAGCTTCCTGGACGCGCTCAACCACGCGGGGCGACTGGAGCAGGTGCGGCGGACTCCCCGCCGGGTCCAGCCCCGGTTGTTCGACCTGGCTGCGGAGGCGGCGCCCCTGACCCTCGACGACTTCGTACCCCCCGACCATGCACCCGGCCGGGTGGTGATGCACCATGGCTGGAACAGCCTGCCCCTGCCGTCCATCGGGCGGCGCTTCGCCAAGCCCATGGCTCGCTGTCCCGACGGGAGCGGCCTGCTGTTCGGCTACAACGACTCGCCGTTCCGGCCCCTCATCGGTCCCGGCTACTTCCTGCACACCCCCACCGACCACGAACCGCGGTGGCGGGAACGGGGGGGGACGGTCATCGACTACTTCCAGGTGCCCGCCCACGAGGTACCGGCCGGCTGGCCGCGCGTCGTGCCCAACAGCCGGGGCCTGCAGCGGTTCGTCTACCATGGGACCCGGGACTTCATGCGGCGGGTCAGCCGCCACGTGACCATCGGCGCCGCCTACAAGAACGGGCGGCGGATCGGCGCGTACTTCATGCTGGTACGCGAGGACCCAAGGCCCGCCCCCTGAGGAGGGCGGAGGGGAGCGGCGCCGCCCGCGGTGCGGTACCTTCAAGGGCCGTGACGACCTCCATGGACCCGCTCCTGGATCCGACCACCGGAGACGAACCCGGGCGCCGACTGCTGTCCGCCGTGCTCGGCAGCACACCGGTGCAGGAGGCTTTTGCGGCCGTGGGGGGGGTGGACCCGCTGTCGGGGGCGTGGGACGGTGTGGCCGGCATGGACCCGTCGCTGGTGGCGGTGGCTGCGGCCCTGGACCGGGGGGCGGCGCTGCGGGGGGAGGAGCCCGGCGCGCGGCGGGCGCTGGCCCTGTTCGATCTCCACCAGCAGTTCGAGGGGGCGCCGGAGTGGGAGGCGGCACAGCGCCACGACGTCGCCGTGCGGGTGTTGCTGGTCGGCCTGCTGGCGGCGCGCGACGGGCCGGGGGACGGGGAGGTTCGGGCGGCGGCGTTGCTCGACGATCCCTTCGGCCGGGCGCTGGTCGCCTGGCTGGGAGCGGTGGAGGTCGCGCTCGCCTTCGCCAGCGAGATGGAACCCCCGGGCTTCGCCGCGGTGACCGAGCTGTTCGAGGAGCAGGCGTCGGCCGCCCGGGCCGGCTGTGCCGATCTCGCCCCCGGGGAATGGCTCGATGCGGCCGAGGAGG
>RFKJ01000562.1 GCA_003694325.1 Deltaproteobacteria bacterium | reverse complement strand
CGTCACCGCGTCGACCACGATGGGATCGTCCGGGTCCAGGGCTCCGTCCAGGGCATGGTCCCGCACGAATCCCGCGCTGATCTCGTCCCGGTCCACGGCCGCCCCGTTGTAGTACAGGGCCGAGGCCTGGACGGCGTTCTCCAGCATGGCGGCGGCGTGCAGGGTCCTCGGCCCCAGGGCGTGGTCGGGCAGCCCCTGGAACCGGTGGTAGGGGACGGTCACCCCACCGACCAGGCCGGCGGGCTCCCGCTCGGCCCACCACTGTTCCGGGTCGTCGGGATCGACCAGCCCGAACATCCGTTCCCGAGTCTCCTCGGCGGCGTAGTCGAGGTCCTCCTGGAGGTAGCCGGGGCTCTCGACGTCCACCCAGCCAGCGACGGCGAGGTCGGCGTGCCGCCCGAGCGCGCCGGCGGCCAGGGCCCCGCCGAAGGACCGACTGGACACGACGATCCGCGACGAGTCGACATCGGGCCGGGCCGAGATCCACCGGAGGATCGCCGCGAGGTCGTCCTGACCGCGGAAGCCGTTGACGTCTTCCTCCCCCTCGCTGGCCCCGCGCCCCCGGGGATCGAAGCTGAAGACGGCGACTCCCCGAGCCACCAGGCCGTCCGCCTCTCCCTTGTCCACCAACCGCTGGCCCCCCTCCAGCCCGGGGGGCACCAGGACGACGGCCGGGGTGCAGTCGAGTCCCCGGGGGGTGCGGTGCAGGGCCAGCAGGCGCACGCCGTCGTCCATCTCGACCCGGGTGCGCCCCCGGCGTCCGGAGAATTCCGCGCCGCCATCCGGCAGGCCGGACGCATCACAGCGGGGAGGACTCCATGCGCCGGGCGCCGGCTCGACGGGGGCGCATCCAAGGACCAGCAGGGCGAAGGTGAGCACGGCGTCCACGGTAGCACCGGGTCTCCGGGGCTGCGGGATCGCGGCGCCCTTGGGTAGGCTCTGCGTTCACGAATGCCGGCTTCGCGGGGCACCGAGGGTGCCTCGCAGCTCCGTCGGCATCGCCCCCCGACCGCGATCTCCCCGTGCCGAGACCCGAGGCCGCCCCCCCGATCCTCCCCCCCCGCTACGAGCCGTGGCCGGACACGCCGCGCGCGTTGCTGGGACGAGGCGGGGCCAGCGAGGTCTGGCGGGTGCGGGACACGACGCTCGGCCTGCTGGTGGCCATCAAGGTGCTGCGCGCCGAGGGAGCCCGCCTGGCCGGACGACTGGAGCGGGAGGCGATCCTGTCGGCGTCGGTGGTCCACCCCAACGTCATCGCCGTCCACGACATGGGACGGACGCCGGATGGCAAGCCCTACCTGGCCTTTTCGCTGGCCAGCGAGGGCAGCCTGCTCGACCACGCCGGACGGCCCCCCCGGTGGCCGGTGCTCAAGGAGCTGACCATCGGGCTGCTGGATGCCCTGGGTGCGTTGCACGCCCGCAACATCCTGCACCTCGACGTCAAGCTGTCGAACCTGCTGATCCACCGGGTGGGTCCCCGCCAGCGGGTGCTGTGGCTGGCGGACCTGGGGGTCGCCCGGGCCCGCTTCAGCCAGGAGGACGACGAGGGCATGGTCCTCGGTACCATCGGGTACATGGCGCCCGAGCGGCTCACCGGCCAGCACATGCTGTGGGGTCCCCCCACCGACCTGTTCAGCGTCGGGGCGGTGCTCTACCGGCTGCTCACCGGGGAGCTGCCCTTTCCCGAGAAGGACCCGGTGGCGGCGCTGGCGGCCCGCCAGCACCCGCCCGGGCAGGTCCCGGTGCGCGAGGGGCTGGTGGTGCCGGCCGGCCTCGAAGACATCGTGCTGAACCTCCTCCACCCCGACCGGCGCAGCCGGTACGACCTCGCCGCCGACGTCGCCCGGGCCATCGAGAACCTGCCTCCCCTCGACGAGGGCCCCACCATCGGGACCTCCGTCCTCGGACGGCCCCCGCGACTGGCGCTCCTCGCCGCGCAGGGCGAGGACTCGCTGGTGAACTGGCCGCCCGCGGACCACACCGCGCCCCGGCGCCGCATCCACCGGCAGAGGCGCCCGAGCCTGGGCCTGGCCTGGAACAAGCCCGAGCCCCTCCGCCCGCCCCGGCGCCGCCCGCGACCCTACATCCCGCGGCGGGTGCCCCAGGCCCCCCACCTGGTCGTCCACCGCGAGATCCCGGTGATCGGCCGCGATCGCGAGCTGGACCACCTGTGGCAGGCCGCCCGGGCCGTCCTGCGACACCGCGTGCCGATGATGGTGACCGTCCTGGGCAGGCGCGGCACCGGGCGCACCCGCGTCGTCGACGAGCTGACCCGCACCATGGAGCGGATGGGCTTCGCCACCGGGGTCCGGCTGGACTTCGCCGGCCGCAGCGGCCCCGACCACGGCCTGGACGGCGCCCTGCGACGCCTGCTGCCGCCGCTGCCCGAACGCCGGACCTACCGCAACGACATCGCCCGGACGCTGTCGCGACTCCGCGGCCTGCCGACGGCCGCCTGCCGCCAGGACGCCGCGGCCCTGGCCGAGGTCGTCGCCCCCGGGGACGAGGGCGCCCTCCCCGACCGGGCCATCGCCCGTTCCTTCGTCGTCGAGTACCTCGAGGCCCATGCCTGGCGGGGACTGACCTGGCTGTGGCTCGACGACGTCCAGCTCGCCGGCGAGGAGGACGACGCCTGGACCCTGGTCGAGATGCTGTTCACCCGCAAGGTGCCGACCCTCATCCTGTGCGGGGCGCTGGACTCGCCGCGCCACCACCGCAACCTCGCCCCCCTCCGCCGCATCGAGCAGGCCCATCGCCGCCAGTGCCGCCGGATCACCCTCGGTCCCCTCAGCGACGCCGACGCCCACCGCCTCGTCCGCGCCCACCTGCCCATGGAGTCCGGCCTGGCCCGGGAGCTGGTCGCCTGCGCCCACGGCCACCCCCAGTACCTCCGCGACCTCATCACCCACCTGGTGCGCCTGGGCGCGCTGGTTCCCGGCGAGCCCGACGAGCTGAGCGGCAACCCCATCTGGCGACGCACCCCCGACAGCCCGCCCCTGCCCCGGACCCGCTCCGAGTTTGCCCGCCAACGCCTCGCCACGACCCTCGACCGCGAGCCGGAGCTGCTCCACGCCCTGCTGGTGGTCCGCCTCGCCGGCACCGGCGCCCCCGAGCGGGTGGTCAACCGGGTGGTCGGCGCCGATCTCGACCGGCTCATCACCCTGGGCCTGGTGCGGGTCGAGGGAGGCGGGCTGCACCTCGTCTCCGAGCACTTCAAGCAGGCCATCGACGCCCTGCCCCGGGACGCCGAGCTCGACCGGCTCGCCCACGAAAACCTCGCGGCCGCCTGGCTCGAAGAACAGGACGATCCGCTGGCCGAGGCCCGCAGCGGCGTACACCTCTCCCTGGCCGGTCGCCACGCCGACGCCCTCCACCGGCTGCGATCCGCGTTGCGCCGCCTCCGGGGCTCGCTGCGCCCGCTGCCCCTGTCCCGGGTCGCCCTCCGCACCATGGCCCTCGCCCGGCAGGCCGGCGACGCCGGACGCGAAGCCTGGGTGGACGCCGCCCTGCTGCGCTCGGATGCGCTGTGGGCGCTGGGGATGGCCGACGAAGCGCTGGCGCTCGACCGCGAGCTGGCGTCCCGGGACCTGCCCCCGACCGAGGCCGTGGCCGCAGCCTGCCTGCACGCCTCCCACCTCGGCGACGCCGGCGACCTCGACGCCGCCCTGGAGCGCCTGGAACGGGTGGATCCGCACCTGCCGGCCGTGCCCACCGACAGCCTCGCCGACCTGCTGCTCACCCGGGCCACCCTCCTGCATCGACGCGGCCGGGCGGCCGAGGCCCACGACAACCTCGCCGAGGTCATGCGCCTCGATCCGCCGACCGAGCTGCACACCCGCGCCCTGCTGCTGCGGGCCCGACTGCTCCGGGACGGAGACCCTGCCGGGGCCAGGCAGGCCGCCCAGGAGG
>RFKJ01000561.1 GCA_003694325.1 Deltaproteobacteria bacterium | reverse complement strand
TCGCCCAGCCGCTCGTCGTAGCTTTCGCCCCCGACGTTGCTCACCCCGACGGCGAGATCGGCGTAGCCGTCGAGATCGACGTCCCCGGCCGCGGCCAGGGCCAGGCCCAGGCCGATCCAGGAGCCGCCCCGGTCGTCGGCGGAGACCCCCGACCCCGCGGTCCAGGCCGGTTCGGGCAGCGGCCCGTCGGCCGAACCGAGGAACAGCACGATTCCGCCCTCGTGGGGGTAGTCGCCGGACCAGGCGGGGCGACCGACCACCAGGTCGTCGAACCCGTCGCCGTCGACATCCCCGGCTCCCTCGACCGCGCTGCCGAACATCGAGTCGTCGGTGTCGTCGCTCAGGACCTGGTCGGGCTGGCCGCCCGGTCCGGTCGCCGCCCCTCGCCAGACGAGGGCCATGCCGCGGCCCGCGGTCTCCGGCCCGCCCAGGCCGTCGGCGCCGATGACGACCTCATCGTAACCGTCGCCGTCGAGGTCGCCGGCTCCCGACGCCGAGACCCCGAACCCCGAGGCGTCGGCGGGCCGGGCGAGGTGGTAGCTGGGCACCGGCGACAGCTCGCCGCCGCCCTGGCCGGCGAAGATCGCCCCCGCCCCGGTGGCCGACTCGGCGCCGGGGGCGCACAGCAGGTCGGGGAGCCCGTCCCCGTCCACGTCGCCGGCCGGATCCAGCACCGCGCCCACCGGGTGATCGTCGTCGCCGAGCAGCAGGGTGGCTTCATCGGCCGGACCGCCGGGTCCCCCCGGGTACAGGTGGACCTGCCCGCCGTCGCCGGCGGCGGCATCGCCGATGGCCAGGGCGGCGTAGGCCTCCCCGTCGGCCGGGGGCAGCAGCGCGACCGCCCAGCCGAAGCGACCCCCGCTGGCGGTGGCGGTCCACGCCGGCTTCTCCGACAGCCCGGCGGCCGACCCGACGTAGACGTCGACCCGGCGATCCTGGTAGGTGCTGGCCACCACGAGGTCGTCGAAGCCATCGCCGTCGAGGTCCCCGCCCCCGGCCAGGGCCCCGCCGTAGTGGCCGTGGTCCACCGCTCCGGTGGCCATCCAGGACTCGCCGGCGTACCCGGCGCCCGCCGGGCGGGCGAGGTAGACGACGACCCGCCCCCGGGCCTCGCCGTCCACGTCGTCGAAGGGCGCCCCGACGGCGAGGTCGGGGTGGCCGTCGCCGTCCACGTCGCCGGCGGTGCTCAGGGCGGCGCCGTAGTCGGCTCCGGGCCAGGCGCCGTAGAGGATCCAGGCGCGGGTCAGCGGCGCGTCATCGGCGTGGGCCGGGCCGGCGGCCAGGAGGGCGATCAGCAACGCGGGGGTCATCGCGGGCTCCGAGGTGCGGGGGGGCGGGGCCTCTCCCGTCGCCGCTGGGGGCGGCGGCGGCGGAACAGGGCGGAGACGGCCACCAGGAGGGCGAGGGAGGCGGCCGCCGGGGTCGACGTCACCGTGCACCGGCTGCCCGCCCCCCGCAGGACGGGGTCGGGGTCGCAGGGATCGCCGACGCCGTCGCCGTCCCGGTCGGCCTGGTCGGGGTTGGCCACCTCGGGGCAGTTGTCGCAGGCGTCGCCCAGCCCGTCGCCGTCGTGGTCGATGCGATCCCACCCGTCCCCGACCCCCGGGCACAGGTCGCAGACGTCGCCGGAGCCATCGCCGTCGGCGTCGGCCTGGTCGGGGTTGACGTCCGCGGGGCAGTTGTCGCAGGCATCCCCCAGGCCGTCGAGGTCGCTGTCGACGTCGTCGGGGTCGTACAGCTCGGGGCAGGCGTCGCACTCGTCGCCCAGCCCGTCGCCGTCGGTGTCGAGCTGGTCGCGGTTGAACACCGTCGCGCAGTTGTCGCAGGCATCGCCCACCCCGTCGCCGTCGGCGTCCACCTGGTCGGGGTCGTACAGCTCGGGGCAGGTGTCACAGGCATCGCCGAGCCCGTCGCCGTCGACGTCAGCCTGGTCGGGGTTGCTGGAGATGGGGCAATTGTCGCAGACGTCACCGAGCCCGTCGCCGTCGACGTCGGACTGGTCGGCGTTGGCCAGCTCCGGGCAGTTGTCGCAGATGTCGCCGGCGTCGTCGCCATCGGCGTCGGACTGGTCGGGGTTGTCGTCCAACGGACAGTTGTCGCAGGCGTCCCCGACCTCGTCGCCGTCGCTGTTGGCCTGGTCGGGGTTTTCGACGACGAGGCAGTTGTCGCAGGCGTCCCCCCAGCCGTCGCAGTCGGTGTCGAGCTGCTCGGGGTTGTAGTCGTCGGGGCAGTTGTCGCAGCGCAGCTCGACGACGATGTCCGGATCCTCGGCGTCCTCGGGCCAGGTCAGGGTGCCCGACGACAGCCCGTCGCCGTCGGCGTCCAGGTCCACCACCGGCAGGCGACATCCGTGGCTGCCGTAGTCGTAGTAGTAGTCGGCGTTGGGGTAGGGCACGCCGTCGGCGTCGACCCGGGCCGCGCAGAGGGGATCGGTGAGGTCGACGGGGGGCTCCTCGCTGACGACCACGCCGTTGCAGTTGAGGTCCTGTTCCCCGGAATGGGTGCAGGGTGGCAGCGCCGGCGGTCGGGCGGCGCCGAGCAGCGACAACCACAGGATCATGGCCCGGCCTCCTCGGTCCCCTCGGGATCGTCGGCGGGTGCCGGGGGAGCCGGCTCCGGCGGCGCCGGAAACTGACGCGGCTCACCGCTCCAGGGCAGCGGCAGGGTGCCGGCCGGCAGCGGGGGATCGTCGGCCGTCCGCCAATGCGCGATGTGGAACTCGACCCGGCGGTTGCGCGCCAGCTCCGCCTCGGGGGCCCCGGCGTCGTCGACACCGGACACCGGCATGACCTCGCCCATGCCCCGGTAGGCCATCCGCAGGGGGTGCACGCCGAGATCCACCAACGCCTCCCACACGGCCCGAGCCCGGAGGATCGACAGCTCGTAGTTGTAGGTGAACCCGCCCTCGGCGCTGGCATGTCCCTCGATGATGATCTGGCCGATGGCGGGGTTGGTCTTCAGCACCTCGGCCACCTCGCGGAGGATGGGGAGGCTGTCGGCCTCGATCCGGTCGGTCCCGTAGGCGAAGCGGATCGGCTGGCGGATCTCGATGCGGTCCTGCTCCACCCGGGCCAGCTCGCCCTCCTCCCAGTCGTCGTCGGGCGGGGGAGGAGGTTCCGGCGCGATGGCATCCTC
>RFKJ01000560.1 GCA_003694325.1 Deltaproteobacteria bacterium | reverse complement strand
GTCTTCATCACCTCGATCAGCCCGATGCGGCCTCCCGCCTCCACCACGTCGCCCACGGTCACGAAGGGGGGCTGGTCGGGCGCCGGGCGCCAGTAGTAGCTGCCCTCCATGGGCGCTTCCACCGACACCGCCCCCGGCTCCGGCGCCACGGCGGGATCGGCGCCGACGGCCGCGCCGGGATCGGCCGCGTCCGGCGTGCCCGCGCCGCTGCCGTCCGCCAGCTCGCCGCCCCCCCGCCGTCCGCGGGTGAGGACCTCCAGATCGTGGATGCTCCAGATCCGCGGGTTCTTGGTCCGCCGGTAGCCGGTCGCCTGCCAGGACATCTCGGCGAAGGCGACCATCCAGTCCCGCAGCTCGCCCAGCCGGACCACCTCGTCGGTGTCCATGCGCGCTGCCGCCTGGACCGGGTCCATGTCGGCCTCGATCCGGGCGGCGACCTTCGCCATCCCCTCCTCGATCTCCCGGCGCTCCTCGGGGTCCCGGGTCGCGATGCGGAACTCGTCGTCGAGCTTGCTGTTGTAGGTGGCGATCGCCAGCGTCCGGCCCTCCATCACGCTCTGGCGGGTGTGGACCGTGCTGAGCTGCACCACCGGCTCGTAGGGCAGGCCGGCCATGGCGTAGTACCCCGCCCCGCTGGCCTTGCGCAGCAACACCGTGAACACCGGGTTGCGGTGGGCGCTGTTGGCGTAGATGAGCGAGCTTCCGTACCCCAGCAGGCCCTGGGCCTCGGCCTCCACCCCGATGTCGAAGCCGGCGACGTCCTGCAACCAGACGAGGGGGATGCCGTCGTCGCTGCACGCCCGGCTGAACGCCGCCAGCCTGGCGATCCCCTCGCGGTAGAGGATCCCCCCCGGCCGCTGGCCGCGCCCGTCGGGGTGCGGCTGGGGCTCCAGGACGTTCGCGGCAAAGCCCATCCACAGCCCGCTGACCCGGGCAAGTCCGGTGATCACCTCGCGCCCCAGGTCGGCGAACACCTCGTGGAACAGCGACCCGTCGACCAGGCGCGCCAGCACCTGCCGGATGTCGTACACCTCGCGGTGGTCGACCGGCAGCAGGCCCTCGATGCCGGCCGGGTCGTACAGCGGGGGCTCCGGCCGGACGCCATGCCGGTAGAAGTCCACCCCCGTCCCCGGCAACCGCCCGACCTCGTCCCGGATCCGTGCAAGGCAGACCTCGTCGTCGGGGACGCGCACGTCGGCGCAGGCGCTCTGGTGGACGTGGACCTCGGGTCCCCCGATGTCGAGGCTGGTGAGGTGCTGGCTCTTGGCGCCCTTGATCAGCGCCGCGCCCGCGATGACCATGTAGGCCCGCTCGGTCATGTAGACCCGGTCGCTGATGATCGGCATGTAGCCGCCGCCGGCGATGCAGTCGCCGAACACGCCGGCGATCTGGGGCACGCCGGCGTCCGCCAGCTCTGCGTTCTTCTTGAAGATGTGCCCCGCCCCCGTCCGGCCGGGGAACGACCGGCTCTGCTCGGGGAGGAACAGCCCCGAGCAGTCCACGAGGTAGATCACCGGGATCCGCAGGTTGAGGGCCATCTGCTGGGCGCGCTCGATCTTCTCGGGGGTCAGGGGCCACCAGGCGCCGCTGGCCACGGTGTTGTCGTTGGCGATCACCATCACCCACCGCTGCTGGACGCGGCAGAAGGCGGTCACCACCCCGGCGCCGGGGGCCAGGCGGCGGGAACCGGCGAACCGGCGACCCCAGTTGACGAGGGTGCCCACGGGCATCGGCCGGGTGCCGGGGTCCACGAGGCGCTCAATGCGTTCCCAGGTGGTCAGCTTGCCCTTGCGATGCACCCGCTCGGCCCCCCACCCCTCGGCGACGACCCGGCGCTTCTCCAGCAGCGCCGCCTCCCGCTCGGCGAGGTGGGCTCGGGCCTCGGCGAAGGCCGGGTCTCCGGCAGGCAACGGGGTGCCCAGCAGGTCGAGGTGCAGCTTCACGATCAGGCTCCGTTGGATGCTGTGCCGTGGGGGGTTCGGCCGGATTCGGGCGATGCCCCGCCGGAGATGCGGGCGAGCAGCCCCGGCAGGGCCTGTTCGAGCCAGTGGGTGTCGTAGTCGCCGGCCCGGAAGTCCGGGTGGGCGAGGATTGCGCGGTGCAGGGGCGCGGTGGTGGGAACCCCCTCGACCCGCAGGCCGGCCAGGGCGGCGTCCATCCGGTCGATGGCCTCCTGGCGGCTGCCGCCGGCGACGATGAGCTTGGCGAACATCGAGTCGTAGTGCGGGGACACCCGGTCGCCGGCCCGCAGGTGGGTGTCGATCCGGATGCCGGGCCCCGACGGTGCCTCGAAGCGCTCGATCCGACCGGGAACCGGACGGAAGTCGGCACCCGGGTCCTCGGCGTTGATCCGACACTCGATGGCGTGGCCCCCGGGGGCGTCGGGACCGACGAGGTCGGCGGGCAGCGGTTCGTTGGCGGCGATCCGGAACTGCCACTCCACCAGGTCCAGGCCGGTGAGCATCTCGGTGACGGTGTGTTCGACCTGCAGCCGGGTGTTCATCTCCATGAACCACAGGTGGCCGTCCTCGTCGAGCAGCATCTCCAGGGTGCCGGCGCCCCGGTAGCCGAGGGCGGCGCAGGCCTGCTCGGCCCGCTGACGGATCCGCTGCCGGAGATCATCGGGCACCGCCACCGAGGGAGCCTCCTCGATGAGCTTCTGGTGCCGTCGCTGCACCGAGCACTCCCGCTCGCCCAGGACCACGGCGCGCTGCCCGTCTCCGAGGATCTGCAGCTCGATGTGGCGGCTGCGCTCGACGAGGCGTTCCAGGTACATGCGGGGATCGCCGAAGGCGCCGGCCGCTTCGGACGAGGCTTCGTGGAACGCGTGCTCCAGCCGGTCGATGTCGTCGACCCGGCGCATCCCCCGCCCCCCGCCTCCCGACACCGCCTTGAGCAGCACCGGCAGGCCGATCCGCTCGGCCAGGGCCCGGGCCTCGCCGGCGTCCCGCAACGGTCCGTCGCTGCCCGGGGTCGGGGCCAGCCCCAGCGCCGCCATCGTCTGGCGCGCCTGCACCTTGTCGGCCATCCGCCGCATGGTGGCCGAGTCGGGACCGACGAAGGTGATGCGGGCGGCCTCGCAGCGCGCCGCAAAGGTCGGGTTCTCGGCGAGGAAGCCCCACCCCGGGTGGATGGCGCTGCAGCGCTCGGCCTCGGCGGCGGCGATGAGCGCGTCGGCGTCCAGGTAGGCCCGACGATGGCCGAGGGGCACCACGGCGTCGGCGTCCTGGAGGTAGGAGAGGTCGGCGTCGACGTCGGTCGCCACGGCGACCACCTCGATGCCCATGCGCTTGCAGGTGCGGATGATGCGGGCCGCCACCTCGCCTCGGTTGGCGACCAGGACACGCCGGAACACGGAAACCTCCACGCCGAGGGGTGCGGACCGCGCCGACGCGGGGGACGTCGGCAGAAGCCCGGGCGGAGCGCATAGCCACCGGGGCGCCCCCGCGCGACCCGCCGCCCATCCCGGGCGGT
>RFKJ01000559.1 GCA_003694325.1 Deltaproteobacteria bacterium | reverse complement strand
CGTGTACATGGAATGCGACGACGGGTCCCTGGACAGCAGCGTCGTCACCGCCGACAGCACCGGCCTGTGGTCCACGACGATGACCGTGCCGGCCGGCACCGCCTGCGACTTCTACGCCTACGCCGAGGACGCGGTCGGTAACGTCAGCCCGGTGAGCAATACCGTCTCCACCCAGGCCTGCGATCCCGTCGACGACTACGAGGACAGCACCAGCCTCGGCGACAGTTGCGCCGATGCCATCGAGGACTGGACCGCCCTGCCCGACGACGGCACCACCGTCACCATCACCGGCAACATCATCGACGCCAGCGACGAGGACTGGTACCTGTTCGACACCCTCCAGTCGGTGACCACCGCCGGGTACAACGTCTACAACTTCCAGGTGTCGTTGACCGCCGGCGCCGCCGACTACAGCTTCGCGGTCTACCGGGGAAGCTGCAGCACCAGCGCCCTGGAGTGCGGGACCTCGGAGGGTTCGGGGTGGACCGACTACAGCTACTACGCCGAAGACGTCGGCGACGGCGACCACACCCCGCCCGGCAGCGGCAACTACTGCGCCGACGGGAGCTGGTACAACGACTGCGATGACCTGTCGTCGGTGTACTACGTCCACGTCTGGCGGACGAGCGCCATCGACTCCTGCGCCTACTACCAGCTCCAGGTCAGCAACGGCGGCTGACCGGTCCCCGGTGGGCCGCGTCGCGGGCAGCCCCAGCTCAGCGGCGCGGCGGGCCGCCCTTGATCCGGGTCGGTCCCCGGACCAGCGGGCGGGGGCGACGGCCCAGGGCGTTGGCGGTGACCGCCAGGGGGTCGGCCACCGGACCGGCCGGCGGGGCATACCCCGGCAGGCTGTCGTGGGGGGGCTCCAGCGGCTTGCCGTCGGCGACCCGGGCCGGCGGCTCGGGCCAGCGCGCCTCCAGCCGGGCGGCCGCCTCGTCGGCCCACTTCCCGGCCACCAGCGGGCGACACAGCCGCAGCCCCTGGTCGCGCAGCATGTTGATGTGGATGCCCTCGCACCGCGCCCGGACCCGGCAGTCGTCGCAGCGGACCGACTTCGCCCGGTAGGCGCGGGCCACGTGGTCGCGCGCCAGGGCGCCGATGGCCAGGCGGCCCGTGTCCGGGTCGAACATCGCCCGGCCGATGCGCCGGCGTTCCTCCACCAGCACCGTCCCCGGGGCCTGGCAGGCGGCCAGCCCGCTGACCTGCACCGGCAACCCCAGCGCGGTGAAGAAGGCGGCGGGGTCCCGCACGTCGTGGGCGGCGGCGTCGGCCATGTGTTCCCAGCTCGGCTGGTGGATGCGGATCCGGTCCAGCCACGGGACCAGGCGGTCTCGGTGTTGCAACAGCCACGGCCCGGTGTCCCGGTTCAGGTCGATGTCCAGCTCGCCCTCCGAGAGCCAGTCCCCCCCCAGCCAGGCGTCGAGCTGGGCGGCGGTATCGGCGCACAACCGCAACCGACGCCCCACCGCCGGGACCGGGCCCGGGGTGGCGACCCGGGCCTCGACGGCCAGCCCGGCCGGAAGCTCGCCGACCCGCCGCACCAGGGCGTCGGGATCGGGCACCTCGATGCCCACCGTGTCGCAGCCGTAGGGCAGCGGCACCGGCAGGTCCGCCACCGGGGCCGATCCCAACACCCAGACCTGCTCCTGCCCGTGGTTCATCGAGGCCACCCGGCGATCCATGGTGGTGCAGAACGGCTCGATGAAGCAGTGCCGGCAGCGCTCCGGGTCCCGGCACTCCATGGGCTTGCCCACGTCGAGGTAGTTGCGGACCATGAACCGCCGGCCGTTGACCTCGTCCAGCATCTTGTGCGGGTCCTGGATGAGGTCCTCGAGACCCTCGAGGTAGTGGACCGGGAAGCGGTTGGTCCACACCGTCACCCCGGGGTGGCGGTTGAGCCGGAAGACCTTCTGCAGCCGGGGGAGATGCTCCCGAACGTCGTAGAACAGCAGGTCGCGGTTCTCGAAGGCGTTGGCCTGGGGAATGACGTGGAGCAGGTCGAACTCGGTGACCCCGACGGACAGGCACAGCTCGACGATGCGATCGATGACCGCGACGTTCTGCCGGTTGATGCAGATGTCGACGTTGACGATGGGGCCCCGCGGGTCCCGGCGCGCCCGGATCATGCCCTTCATCAGCTTGTGGAAGCCGCCGGGGGTCTGGGTGAGCCAGTCGTGCAGCTCGGGCGTGTGACCGTGCAGGGAGAAGGTGATCTCGCCCAGCCCGGCGTCGCGGCAGGCGACGTAGAACCCGCGGTCGGCGAACATGGTGCCGTTGGTGACGGTCTGGACCCGGTCGTAGCCCAGCTCCTGCCGGGCGTAGCGCACCAGCTCCACGAAGTCGGGGTGCAGGGTCGCCTCCCCTCCCGAGATGATGACCTTGTCGGCACCCAGCTCTTCTCGGCCCCGTCGCAGCTCGGCCTTCACCTCGTCGGTGGGGATGAACACGTTGCGCGGAGTGTCGGCGTCCAGGCAGAACAGGCACCGACTGTTGCAGGCCGTCACCGCCCGGACCCAGTGCTTCTTGCGGTTGGCGATGGCCTCGCGCTCCAGCATGGCCTGGCGGGAGGGGCGGGACGGCGGGGTGGACGAGGCAGCGGTCATCGATTCCGACGGGGGAGCGGTCTGCCGGACAGCGTAGCCCGATGGGGCGGGACGCCAGCCCGGGAAGGCCCCCGGGGATCGCGACCCGCCGATCAGCCGTCGCCGCCGCCGCCGTCGACTTCGGCGCCGGTCAGCCGGGCCACCCGGGCCCGGGCTTCCCGAAGCGCCGCCGGGTCGGCGGCCCCCTCGCCGGCCGGTCGGGCGATGACCCGGGTCAGCCCCCGCAGGGCGATGAGCTGGCGATCGGACAGCCTGGCGAGGGCCTCCACGGAGCCCACGACCTCGACCCGGGCGAAGGAGAGCCGGACGCACTCCCGGAGCAGTTCGGCCACGCCGGGATGCGCCAGGCTGTGCTCCCCCTCGACCCGCAGGGTCCCGGCTCCTTCCTGGGCGAGGCGACAGAGGCGCTGGCGGATGCTGCGGGTGGCCTCTCCCGGGGGGAACTCCACGGCGACCACCTCCGGTCGAGCCACCGGCGGCACGCCGGCGAGGG
>RFKJ01000558.1 GCA_003694325.1 Deltaproteobacteria bacterium | reverse complement strand
GCCGTAGGTGATGCCGCCCTTGCCACCCGACGAGCCGCTGCCGGCGGCGAGGGCCTGGAAGACGGTGGACTTGCCGGACTGGGGAAAGCCGCAGATGCCGATGCGCATGGATGCTCCAGGTGAGGGGCCCACGGCTAACCGTGGAGACCGGGACGTGCGCCCGGTGACACGACAACGTCGCCGGTTGCGCTCCGGGCCGTCGCGTTCCGGGCCGGTCGGGTTCCAGGCCGGTCGGGTTCAGGGCGGGTCGGGTTCAGGGCGGGTCGCGTTCCGGGCCGTCGCCGCCGGGGTCGTCCGCTTCCGTCGGGGGCGGGGCCTGCCGGAGCAGTCCGAGCACTGCGCCGGCGGCGTCCGCCTCGCCACCCAGGCGCAGCAGGCGGGCGACGTGGTGGACGAAGGCGACGGGATCGGGCTGCTGGCCGGCGATGGTGGCGACGGCCCGGAGGTCCCCGGCGCGGGCGCGGCCGGCGGCGACCACCACGAGGCTGGGGCCGTCGGGACCCCCCGGCCGCTCCAGCGCCGTCCGGATGGCCTCGTCCCAGTACCCCTCGCCGGCGAGGGCGATGGCGAGGTGCTGGGTGACCAGGGAGTCGGGCCGGCAGCGACCCTCGGCGACGATGCGGCGCCCGACCTCGACGGCCCGCGCCTCCTGGTGGGCTTCCAGGAGGCTCATCAGCACGAGGTCGCAGGCGTCGCGGTAGGGCGGATCGCCCAGGACGGCCTCGACCAGCAGGTCGCTGGCCGCGGCGTAGTCGCCGTCCCGGTGGACGTACCAGCCGTAGCCGGCGGCGGTGAACGGGGTGGGGGCGACCTCGTGGGCCCGGCGCCAGACGGTCTCGCTGTCGTGCCAGTCGGGCAGCCGCAGTTGCAGGGCCAGGACGGCGGGAGCCGCCAGGGCCGCCGGGAGCCACAGCGGAACCCGGGACAGGGCGGCGGCAACGGCCATGCCGACGCCGGCCAGGGGCATGTACAGGTAGCGCTCCCCGAGGAGGCCCTTGTCGAGGGTGGCGCCCAGGGAGGGCAGCCACGCCAGCCCGGCGAAGGCCAGGCCGGCCACGACCAGGCCCCGCCGGCGGCCGCGGACGACGGCGGCGATGGCCAGCCCGGTGGCGATGACGAGCTCCAGCAGGTGGTCGGAGAGGGGCGGCAGGTAGAGGAGGTGGCGGGCCGGAGACAGCGGCCAGGGCCAGACCAGCAGCCCGGCGTAGACCCCGATGATGCGGTCGAAGCGGTCGACCACCAGCCCCAGGGCGTCGGGATCGGGTCGGATCCCGGCGTTGACGCCGACCAGCGCCCGCAGGGCGAGGGTCAGGGCGACGGCGGCCGCCAGGGCCAGGTACCGCCGCCAGCCCCGCCACAGGGCCGGCCTCCCCGGGCGATCCCGCAGGCGGTGTCCGCGTCCCAGGTCCACGGCCAGGAGCATCACCGGGGCCAGCAGGGCGCTCTCCTTGCTGAGCAGCCCGGCCAGAGCGAGCAGCGCCCCGCCGACGAGCCGGCCGGGACGGCGCTCGGTGACCTCCAGCAGCGTCCAGACCGCGCCGATCACCAGCGCCGTGGCCATGCTGTCGTTGCGCGCGGCGACCAGGGCGACGACCTCGCTGTTGGCCGGGTGCAGCGCAAAGATGGTAGCCCCGAGCAGGGCCGGGCGGGTGCCGACCAGGGTCCGCAGCAGGCCGAACAGCAGGCCGACGGCCAGCAGGTGCCAGGCCAGGGAGTGCAGGTGGGCTTCGGCGGGGTTCAGCCCGAACACGGCCCGGTCGGCGGCCAGGCTGAGCAGCAGCAGCGGGCGGTAGTACCCGCTCTGCAGGCTCGGCAGGCGGGTGGTGCTCCACAGGTCGCGGGTGAACAGCTCGCCGAAGCGCGACGGGTCACCGGTCACCTGGTTGTCGACGACCAGAGCCTCGTCGTCCCAGGCGAACCCGGCGGGCAGCAGGGCCAGGTAGGCCAGCGCGGTCACGACGAGCAGGGTGACCAGCCCCCATCGTGCAAGGCGGCGGTCGGCGTCGGCTTCGTTCCGGTCCACGGGGGCGACCTATCGCGCCGGGGCCGGCGACCGCGCCGGGTCGTGGGCTATCATCCAGGGGGCGGCTGCACGGCAGCTCGCTGCACGGCAACTCGCTGCCCGGCGACTCGGAGGGTCCCATGGTTCGTCTTCCCGGCACCGAGCTTCCCTGCTCCGAGCTTCCCTGCCGCGAGGTCCTCCACCGCCCCGCCGGGGGCGTCCTCGACCCCCTTGCGGGCCTCCTCGACGACCTCGTGACCGACCAGTCGGGCGCCACCTCCATCGAGTACGCGCTCATCGGGACCCTGGTGAGCATCTTCATCATCGGCTCGCTGCAGGCCTACCAGTCCTCCCTGGTCGAGCTGTTCACCTACATCAAGGACACGGTCCTCGGCGCGATGGGTGGCTGAGGCTCAGGGGGCCAGCTCGACGGTGTAGGTCCGTGGGGTGGAGCCCTCGACGGCGACGTCGACGCCGCCCACGTGGATGGTGCCGCTGGCCAGCGTCTCGGTGGCGGTGGCCGTCTCCGTTGGGCTGCCGCTGACGGTGTAGGTGGTGCCGTCGGCCTCGACGAAGCTGCCGCCGGTGCCGAACACCCGCAGCACCCGGGCCGCGTCGACGTCGTCGAGGTTGGTGAGGCTGTCGTCGGCGCCCGACTGGAAGGTGTCGGGAGCCTCCTGAAACATCGGGACGATGGTGCCGTCGGCGGC
>RFKJ01000557.1 GCA_003694325.1 Deltaproteobacteria bacterium | reverse complement strand
GGGCGGCATGGGCGGCATGGGCGGCATGGGCGGCATGATGTGAGCCCTCCGCGGGATCCGCGGATCCCGCGCCGCCGTGAACAGCCCGCTTCGGCCGATGGCCGGGGCGGGCTGTGCTGCGTCAGGGCCCGGTCGTGTCGGCGGTGACGAGGAGGTCGGCGAGCAGCTCGCCGTACCAGGCCAACCCCTCGGGCGGCGGGTGCTCGACCTTGAGGGCGGGGTCCTCGACCAGCGCGTCGAGGTCGATGGTCGCGTCGCGGACGGAGACCGGGAGGTCATCCGGCCAGCCATCCCAGCCCTCGGGCCACAGCAGGTAGAGGACCGGCACGCCGAGGATGTCGGCCGTCTGCTGGAGCAGCCGCACCTGCTCGCGGCCCCGGGCCGCGGCGTAGGGCAGGGCCGCGTCGCCGTCTCCGCGGAGGGCGGCGTGGAGGTAGCGCCAGGTGGCGCTGGCCTGCAACAGCCGGACCTGGAGGTCGGCGGAGATGGGCAGCCGGGGGGGCAGGTGTTCCAGCCAACGTCGGGGGTCGCTGCGAAACCAGGGAGAGAAGTCGGCCGCGGCGAGGTCGGGCGGCATCAGGAACGGCCGGGGACCCTCGTTGGTGTGGATCAGGATGAGGAGATCGAGCTGGTGGGCCAGGATCTCCCGGCCGCGGAAGGCCATCTGGGCGGTGACCCAGGCGCTGGTGCCGAAGTTGCCGACGTCGGCCATCACGCCGCGGGCGCGCAGACCGCGCTGGAGGGCGGCGGGCAGCGCCTGCTCATCGGATACCTCGGCCCCGTAGACCGTGGACCCTCCCAGCACCCCGATGCGGACGTGGCCGGGGACCGGGTCGACGGGAAGCTGCCCTCCCCGGTCGCCCAGGGGCCCGATGTGTACGTCGTAGGGCCCCCACCGTCCCTGGTAGTGCCCCTCGGCGCCCGGCTTGAGCCGGTATTGCAGGAAGCCCGGGTCCGGCTCGTGCACGTCCTCGTCGACGGTCAGGTAGTACAGCGCCCGGTTCACCGCCCGGCGGTCGGCACCCGACAGCCGCAGCGCCGCCTCCACCCCGCCGAGGGCCACCACGGTGGCGCCGACGGCCAGCACGCCGCGGAGGATGGCCGTGCGCAACGAGGGGGCTCAGCGAGGGTCGGGCGGGTCAGAAGCGCCAGTTGAGCATCGCCCGGATCCCGCTGTCGTTCGAACCGGTCGCCGTCTGGCCGGTGTACCCCTCCACCGACCAGTCCCAGTTGCCCTGGTTCCGGCTGACGCCGGCAGCCCCGGTGTAGGAGCCGTCGGTCCGGTATTCACCGCGCAGGTACGCCTTGATGTCGTCCGATTCGTGGGGGACGTTGCTGATGGAGCCGCCGTAGGCATCCAGGTTGCTGCCATCGACCCCGGCGCCGTACATGCGCTCCCAGTAGGCCGAGGCGGCGAGGTTGGGGTTGCGATAGCTCAGGTCGAGCCGGGACTTCTGCTGGTCGCCGCGGTCGAGGTGCTGGCCGGACAGCCGGACCGTCTCGCCGGGGTCCAGCGTCTGCTGGAACATGCCGTTGACCGCCCAGCCGTCCTGGTAGATGTCGCCGGTGAGCTGGGCCCGGGTCCCACCGCCGGTGTACTTGTAGCCGACCCGGACCTGTTCCAGGGCCAGGTCCATGGTGCGCCCGATGTCGATGCCGGCGAGGAGGGCGTGTCCTCCGCCCAGTCCGACCTTCTGCTCGATGAGGGGGAGATCCTGGTTGCTCAGCACGTAGGCCACGGCGCCGGCCACCGCCGCGGTGGCGATGGCGTAGGGGTGCTCGTCGACCCACTCGCGGGCGCCCTCGGCCGCGCCGGTGTCGATGACCGCCTTCCGGGCGATCTCGTGCAGCTCGACCTTCAGGGCGTTCACGAACAGGTTGGCGGCCTTCTGCTGGTCGGGCTCCACCTGATCGTTGAGGTAGTCACGGAGCTTGCCCAGCGCCGAGTCCACCGCCTTCTGGGCATGGCCGACGAGCTTCTCGTCGGTGAGCTGCTTTTCGAGCTGCTTGTAGAGGGCCCCCCCGAGCATCTCGCCCAGGGCCTGCTCGTAGGTCAGCTTGCCCGAGGGCAGTGTCTGGACCTGTTGCTTGACGAAGTCGTTGCCGAACTGGTCCTGGGCGGATTCCGACGTCGGCGCGGGCGTTGTGGTGGTCGGGGTCGAGGTGCTGGTGGTCGGGGCCTGCTTGAGGTCGTAGTCGGGCACGAGGAACCTCTTCGTGAAGCGCCATTGTACCGCGATGCGACGGGGTTGTGCTGCGACAGCGAGGACTGCGGGTGCAACGACCTCGTGACGAGGCTCCGGGCAGCGGGAGGGCGGACCGGGCCGCAGGGGGCCGGTTAGATCCGGCGCCCCCGCTCCCGGCAAGGCCATGTCCGATCCCGACGGCACCATCCGCCTCGAACTCGACGACGATGTCGCGGTGCTCACCATCGACCGCCCGCGGCGTCGCAACGCCCTGAACGGGCCGATGTGGGCCGAGCTGGCCCTCCGGGTCGCCGAGGCTCGGGCGGCCGGGCCTCGCGCCCTCATCGTGACCGGCGCGGGGGCGCACTTCTGCGCGGGCATGGACCTGAAGCCCGACAACCCCCTGCTGCCCCGGATCCTGCCGGCGGTGATGGAGGGGGACACCGGCGTCGCCCGAGAGGTCATCGACGAGTTGAAGGCCGGAATGGTCGGGTTGCTGGAGTTTCCCGCGCCGACCTTCGCGGCGGTCGAGGGGGTCGCGGTGGGAGGCGGGTACGAGGTGGCCCTGCACTGCGACGTGATCGTCGCCGCCCGCAGCGCGTTTGTGGGGTTGCCCGAGGTGCGGGTCGGGATGGTACCCGACGTCGGGGGCATGACCCTGCTGACCCGGCGGGTGGGACCGGGGCGGGCCGTCCTGGCCATCGCCACCGGCCGGCTGTTCGACGCTCCGGCCGCGTTCGACCTGGGGATGGTGGACGTGCTCTGCGAGCCCGGGGCGGCGCTGGAGACGGCACGGGGG
>RFKJ01000556.1 GCA_003694325.1 Deltaproteobacteria bacterium | reverse complement strand
TGAACGTGTAGTTCATGGCCCCGCCGATCAGGATCCGATCGCACTTGGGGATCAGCGCCTCGATGACGCCGATCTTGTCGCTGACCTTGGCGCCGCCCAGGACCGCGACCAGGGGCCGCGCTGGGGAGTCGACCACGCGGGTCAGGGCCTTGATCTCCTGTTCGACCAGCAGGCCGACGGCCACCCGGCTCATCAGCCCGGGCACCACCGAAATGGAGGCGTGGGCCCGGTGCATGGCTCCGAAGGCGTCGTTGACGTAGGTCCTGCCCAGGCGGGCGAGGGCGGCGGCGAATTCCGGGTCACCGGCCTTCTCGCCCGGGTGGAAGCGGAGGTTCTCCAGCACCATCAGCCCGCCGGGCGCCAGCTCGTGGGCGAGGCGTTCGACCGGTTCCCCCACCGTGTCGTGACTGAAGATCACCTCGGTGTCGAGCAGCTCGGCCAGACGGGCCGCGGCGGGCTCCAGGGTGTATTTCGGGTTCCGCTGCCCCTTGGGGCGCCCGAAGTGGCTGCAGATCACCACCCGGCAACGCTGCTCCTGCAACAGGCGGATCGTGGGAAGGGCCGCCCGGATCCGCTTGTCATCGGCCACGTTGCCGTCGTCGTCGAGGGGGACGTTGAAGTCCACCCGCAGCAGGACCCGTTCTTCACGGAGGTCCAGGTCGGACACCGAGGGCAGGGACATCACTGCTCCAGCGCGCCGAGGCGGGTGGCGAGGTCGAGCATCCGGTTGCTGAAGCCCCACTCGTTGTCGTACCAGGACAGGACCTTGGCGAGCCGGGGGCCCATGGTCTGGGTGAGGGGGAGGTCGACCACCGAGCTGTGGGGGTTGCCGATCAGGTCGGAGGACACGAGGGGGGCGTCGCTGACCCCGAGGATCCCGGCGAGCGGGCCCTCGGCGGCGGCGCGCAGCGCGTCGTTGATGGCCTCCACCGTCACGTCCCGGCTGGTGTTGAACACCAGGTCGACGATGCTGACGTTGGGCGTCGGCACCCGGACGGCCATGCCGTTGAGCTTGCCGTCGAGACGAGGCAGGACCTTGCCGACGGCCTTGGCGGCGCCGGTGCTGGTGGGGACCATGGACAGGGCGGCGGCCCGGGCCCGACGGAAGTCGGAGGCGTGGGGCGCGTCCAGCAGGTTCTGGTCCATGGTGTAGCTGTGGATCGTGGTCATCAGGCCGGCCTCGATGCCGAACTGCTCGTCCAGGACCTTGGCGAAGGGGGCCAGGCAGTTGGTGGTGCACGAGGCGTTGGACAGGATGCGGTGCTCGGGCCGCAACCGGTCGTCGTTGACCCCGATGCACACGGTGAGATCGACCTCGTCCTTGGCCGGCGCGCTGATGATGACCCGGCGGGCGCCCGCCTCGAGGTGCATGGCGGCCTTGGCCCGGGTGCGGAAGACGCCCGTGCACTCGAGGACCACGTCGACGCCCAGGTCGGCCCACGGCAGCTTGCTGGGATCGCGTTCGGCCGAGGTGGCCACGATCCGGCCGCCGATGTCCAGGCCGCCATCCACCGCCGTCACCTCCACGCCGAACGGGCCGTGCACGGAGTCGTGGGCCAGCAGGTGGGCCAGCATGGCGTCGCTGGTGAGGTCGTTGATGTGGACGAACTCGATGTCCGGGTTGTTCCAACCGGCGCGAAGGACGCAGCGGCCGATGCGGCCGAAACCATTGAGGGCGACGCGGACGGGCATGGAGCACCTCGGAGCGGTGAGACCGGCGGGGTCTCGGGGAAGAAGGATGGGACGGGGCCGCCCGATGGCCTGCCCGGCGGGGCGGCTTCTGCGGGCGGAGCCGGGCACCGGGGGGATCGCCCCGGTGGAGGGGGTCTCGGGAAGGCAGAGGAGTTAACGCCGACCCCCCGGCCGGGCCACCGGCCCGGGCCGCGTGGAGGCTCCCCTGGCACTGCTCGTCGCCAATGTTCCCTGGCCCGGTGTGGGAGTCGACCCGGCGCTCGCCGTGGCGGAACACCTGGGGCTCGCCCCGGAGGCGGTCGGCGACGTGGTCCTGGTCAAGCGGAGCGTCGACGGGCGCCGCCGGCCGCCTCGCTGGTTGGCCAACTACCGGGTCGAGCTGACGGGCGGCCCGGACGCGGAGGACCGACTGCTCCAGCGGCGCCTGCACGGCGTGCGGCGGTTCACGGAGCGGGACGAGCGACGGCTCCTCGTCGGTGACGAGCGGCCGATGAAGCGTCAGGCCTGGCCCGCCCAGGTCCGACCGATCATCGTCGGTGCCGGGCCCGCCGGCCTGTTCGCCGCCCTCCGCCTGGGGGAGGCCGGCGCGCCCGCCGTGCTCCTCGAGCGGGGCGCCCCCGTCGAGGATCGGCACCACGACGTGCGCGCCTTCTGGCGCCGGGCGGTGCTCGACCCCGAGAGCAACGTCGTCTTCGGCGAGGGAGGAGCCGGCGCCTTCTCCGACGGGAAGATCTACACCCGTCGCCGGGACGGCGAGCTGGGGTGGATCTTTCGCCGGCTCGTCGACCACGGGGCCGATCCGGCGGTGCTCGAGGAGGGCTGGGCGCACCTGGGCACCGACCGGATCCGGGAGATCCTGCCGCGGCTGCGGGCCCGGCTGGGCGAGCTGGGCGTGGATATGCGGTTCCGCGCCTGTGTCGAGTCGTTCATCGTCGAGGGGGGGCGTTGTG
>RFKJ01000555.1 GCA_003694325.1 Deltaproteobacteria bacterium | reverse complement strand
GACCGGGTCGTCCGCCGGGGCGAGCAGGAGACGGGGGCCAACGACGGGGCGGCGGGGGCGATCCAGGGGCACGGGCCGGTGCTGGTCGGCGACGGCGACCGGGCGCTGGAGAAGGTGATGGGCTTCCGCTTCGGGGTCCGGCTCGCCAAGGAGATCATCCACCGGGTGCTCGACGCCCTGGAGGACTGCGAGGACATCACCCTCGACGGTCGCCCCGTCCGGGCCAGCGGCGTCCCCGTCGTGCCCATCGGGCGGGTCGAGGACGACAGCCCCGGCTTCAAGGTGCGGATCGTCCGCGACCGGGCCATCACCGACGTGCTCGGCAGCGGCGCGGTCCTGTGCGGGGACGCCATCCGGCCCATCGGCACCGGGGGCCTGTCGCGGGAGAAGCGGACCCTGCTGGCTCGGGGGGTCTACTTCCCGCCCGATGACGTCGCCCGGCTCGTCGGCGAGATCATTCCCGGGCTGCGGCAGAGCATCCCGGTGGAGATCCGCACCCGTCGCCTGCCCGACGAGCAGGTCTCCAAGCCGCGGATCCTGGTGGAGACCCTCGGCGGGGCGGAAGAGCTCGTCGTCCGCCCGCGCCTCGTCTACGGCAACCCGCCGACGGCCGAGGTGGACCGGGGAGAACTGAAGCTGCTCGGGGGCACCGTGCCCATCCGGGACGAGGCCGCCGAGCGCCGCCTGGTGCGCGGACTGGCCGAGTCGCTGCAGCTCGCCGTGGGGCTGGAGCGCCGGTTTCGCGGCGAGGAGGCGGTCCGCTTTGCGGCCGATCTGGCCCGGTACCAGGGGAGCAGTCGCGGCGGGGTCACCCTGGCGGGCGAGGCCCACCGACGGTTCCGGCGCGAGGCGGCGCTGACCCCGGACGTCCGGATCGACGGCGACCGCCTGGTGGTGGACTTCCGAGGCGAGGGCGGCGGCCGCGCGGACGCGGCGCGGGTCCTCCAGGCCTGGCAGGAGGGAGCCGAGCTGGCGCCCCTCTCCGGTGGCGGATGGGCGCCCATCCCCTGGGAGTGGCTGCAGGCCCACGGTCACCGGGTGGCCGACCTGCTGGCGGCCCGCGACGCCAGCGGCCGGGTCGCCAAGGGCGCCCTCTTCGACCTCGCCCGGCTCAGCAGCGAGCTGGACCAGCCGCCTCCCCCGGGGCTGGAGGAGCTGCGGGCCCTGCTCGACGGCTTCGACGGAATCCCCCAGGCCGAGCTGCCCGCCGACCTCGACGCCACCCTGCGCCCCTACCAGCAGCAGGGGGTCAACTGGCTCCGGTTCATCCAGCGAGCCGGGCTCGGCGGCATCCTGGCCGACGACATGGGGCTCGGCAAGACCCTGCAGGCTCTCTGCGTCCTGGACAGCCCTTCGCTGGTGGTCTGTCCGACCAGCGTGCTGCCCAACTGGGCGGCCGAGGCGCGGCGCTTCCGTCCCGGCCTCAAGGTGCACGTCTACCACGGGCCCCAGCGCAAGCTGGACGAGACGGCCGACCTCACGCTGACCACCTACGGCGTGCTCCGGATCGACATCGACAAGCTCAAGGACCGGGGATGGAAGGCCGTCGTCCTGGACGAGGCCCAGGCCATCAAGAACCCCGACAGCAAGGTCGCGCGGGCGGCCTACAAGGTCGTCGCCGACTGGAAGCTCACCCTCACCGGCACCCCGGTCGAGAACCGGCTCGACGAACTGTGGAGCCAGATCCACTTCTGCAACCCCGGCCTGCTGGGCGGGCGGCGCGATTTCCAGGAACGCTATGCCCGGCCCATCGCCCGGGGGGAGCCCGGCGCCGCCGCGCGGCTGCGGGAGCGCATCCGCCCCTTCGTGCTCCGTCGGCTCAAGCAGGAGGTCGCCCGCGACCTGCCGCCGCGCACCGACAACGTCCTGTACTGCGAGCTGACGCGCGAGGAGCGCCTCGTCTACGACGCCGTCCGGGCCGCCACCATGGAGAAGGTCGTCGCCCGGATCCGCGAGGATGGGAAGGCCGACGTCATGGCGGCGCTGGAGGCGTTGCTCCGGCTGCGGCAGGCGGCCTGCCACTCCGGCCTGGTGCCCGGACAGGTTGCGGAGCGGAGCAGCAAGATCGACCTCCTCATGGAGACCCTCGACGAGCTGCTGGCCGCCGGCCACAAGGCCCTGGTCTTCAGCCAGTGGACGGCGCTCCTCGACCGGGTCGAACCCCACCTGCACAACGCCGACATCGACTTCGTCCGCCTGGACGGGTCGACGCGGGATCGCCAGGCGGTGGTCGAGCGCTTCCAGGATCCCGATGGCCCACCGGTCTTCCTCATCAGCCTCAAGGCAGGGGGCACCGGCCTCAACCTGACGGAGGCCGACCACGTCTTCCTGCTCGATCCGTGGTGGAACCCGGCGGCCGAGGACCAGGCTGCCGACCGGGCCCACCGCATCGGCCAGGACAAGCCGGTCATGGTCTACCGCATCGTCGCCGAGGACACGGTGGAGGAACGCATCCTCCAGCTCCAGGAGCAGAAGCGCCGCCTCGCCGATGCGGCCCTGGGTGGGGCCGACCGGGCCACGAGCATCACCCGCGACGAGCTGATGGCCCTGCTCGCCTGACAGCGGCGCGGGGTGGTGCGGGGTGCTGCCGGGCGGGGGCGGTCTTCGCGAAACTTGTGGCGAGGATGATGCCTCATCCAGATGTTTTCGTTCTCTATGCGATCGAATGCGTTCATGTAGCGCCTCAACGCGCAGCAACGAACCAGGAAACGAAACCTTCTCGCCAGATGATCTGCCATCGACCGAATTCGTTTCGCGGCGATGCCGGCCATTGCGCGCCCCGCGAGGTCGTCCGGCAAGCGGCAGGAATCCGCGCCGACCGTCGCCCGGAGGGCCACCGCGGCGGTCCTGAATCGTCGGAGCAGATCGGGCGTGTTCGGCCGATAGAGATCGTGGAGGCTGCATTCTCGTCAACGTGGGGGCGGCATCCAGGTTCACCCACAGGGTGAGGCGCGTGAGGGGCCGTTGGCTGCCCGCATAGGCTGCGCCCACGTTCTGTGACACGGGGGGATGGACCAGGCTGGCGAGGGGGTGCCGGCCCTCGAGAGGTACGCCTCCGGGGGAGCGGGCGCAGGGGTGGTACTCCCCGTTGCCGACGGAATTGCCAGCTCCGGTCCGATGTCGTTGAGCAAACAAGCCACCGGAGTACCGCGATGGCCGTAGCCCAGGGACTGCTTCCCTTCCAAGTAGAGCTCGTCGAGAAGGCCGAGCCCGTGACTGCGTACGCGGCTCTCCCGCTGGTCGTAGAGGCGCTACGTGCAGTCGTCGCGGTGGCCATGTACCGCCAACTGCGCGACGCCCTGGGCTACCGCAGTTGGAAGGCGGTGCGGCGCCACGTCGAGAGCCTGGTGCTGCTCGTGGTCGCCGGGGGCGAGCACCTCAGCGATCTGGAGGTCCTCCACGCCGACGCCGGTCTCGCGGTCATGCTGGGCGGGTCGATCTCGAGCCCGGCCCAGGCGAAGGACTTCCTGTACCGATTCCACCAGCATGACGACGGGCGGCCGCTGTCCGATGAGGACGATGCAGCGCTGTCCGTAGTGGGCCAGGCGCAGATCCGTCCGGAGGGGCCTGTACTGGCGGCGGAAGCCGATCTGGTCAGTGTCGTCGTGGAGGCGCTGCAGGCGGAGGCTGAGCGAACAACCGCGACCCTGGACGTGGATGCGACCCTGGTGGCGTCACGTAAGGTGCAGGCGCTGCGCTGCTACGAGGGCTACCGGGCCTATCAGCCGCAGATGGCGTTGTGGGCAGAGCAGGGCGTGTGGGTCCACGATGAGTTCCGCGACGGGAACGTGCCGGCCGCCCAAGCCATCCGCGACTTCCTGCAGGCCGCCTTCGGCGCGCTGCCCGAGGGTGTGACCACCCGGCGGCTGCGGGCCGACTCGGCGCTCTATGACGAGGCCGGGCTGACCTGGACCGACGAGGTCGGTATCGAGTTCGCCGTCTCGGCCGACATGAGCCAGGCCTTGGCCGACAAGGTCCAAGCCATCCACGACTGCGAGTGGAAGCCCTACACCAGCCTGGACCCGCGCGCGTCCAAGGACGAAGAGCGCCAATGGGCCGAGGTCACCGACTTCATCCCGGGCTGGAAGCGCAACTACAAGAAGGGTACGCAGCCCTTCCGCTACATCGCCATCCGAGTCCGCTCCCGGCAGCGCGACCTGCTGGAAGGCGATCCTGCCTGGCGGCACTTCGCCGTCGTGACCAACATGGCCTGGAGCGGTGACCGGCTGCTTCGTTGGCATCGCGAGAAGCAGGGCACCGTCGAGCAGGGCCACGGCGTCATGAAGAACGACCTGGGCGGCGGCGTGATGCCCTGCGGCCGGTTCGGCTCCAACGCCGCATGGTGGCGCCTCAACGTCCTGGCCCACAACCTCCTCGCGCGGCTCAAGGCCACCGCCCTGCCAGACGAGCTGGCGACCGCCCAGCCCAAGACCCTGCGCTTCCGGGTGCTGTGCGTCGCCGTCCGCTTGGTCCGGCATGCCAGGCGCTGGGTGCTCAAGCTCTACGTGGGACTGCCATACGCCCAGGCCTACGTCGAGGCTCGGCAGCACCTGCTCGAGCTCGCTCGACGAAGACGTGTCGCGCTCGCCGCCAACTGATCCCGACGACACGCACCCAGCAATGGACACTCGTCGGTGAGGTGCGCCCGGAAGCTGCCAGCAGGCCGGAATATCGGCCAACCCGGGCTGGAACCACCGCCGATTGCCCCCCTCGGCACTCCCCATCCACCCCCGGGGGCGCTCCACCGACCATGCACGGCCCCGCCGGAGGATACCGCCAGGGAGGGCTCATGTGGCGGCCGACGATTTGGGGGCGGCTTGTCCTGTCGCGACGTTGGGGGCATCATGCGAAACACCGAGGAGGCAAGGTGACCGAAGGTCCGGAGACCCTGGAGGAGCGCGACGACGGCCTGCGCATCCTCCGCCTGCGCACTCCCGAGGAGGCTGCGCCGTTTCGAAGCTCCTTTGCCGGCGCCTACCAGGATGTATTCGCCAGCCCGCCGTACAACGAGCGCTTCTACACGTCCGAGGCCATGGGCTTCCTCGACAGCTACCTGCGCACGCCGGACAACATCACCCTGCTGGCGGTGAAGGGGGCCACCCGGGTCGTGGCCTTCGGGATCGGCGTGCCCGCGGCTCGACGTCCCGACATCGTGCGCGAGCTGCGGGGGCTGGTCCCGCTGCGCAGCGCCTTCTACCTCGCCGAGCTGGGTGTCCAGGAGGCCTGGCGGGGGCGGGGCCTGGGGCGGCGACTCATCGAGCTGCGCCTGGAGCTGATCGACACCCAGCGGTTCAGCCTGGCCATGCTGCGCACCAGCGCCACCCGCAACGCCGGCTACCGCATGTACCTCGAGTTGGGGTTCGAGGACATGGGGGTCTACATGGAGGTGCCGGCCCGCCGCCTGGACGGTTCGGTCCGGACCGACCGCCGCCTGTTCCTGTCCCGGGTGCTGGCGGGCAGCCGGGAGTCGTGATCCCGACCGGCGGGCGGGACTCGGCCGGCAGGCGGAACCCGGCGGTCGGTCGGTCGGGGGGACGCCGGGCGATCATCGGGATCCTGGTGGCCGTGGCGGTGATGCTCGGGGTCGAGGGCCTGGCGCGCCTGTTGACCGGTCCCCCGGAGATCCCGGTCGTCGTCCGGATGCCCGACGGCAGCGAGGGACTGTTCGAGGAGCAGGAGGGACGGCTTCACCCCCGGCTGCCCGAACACGCCGCGTGGTGGCCCCGGGGCCCCAAGCAGGCCGGGCACCCCCGGATCGTCCTGCTCGGCGGCAGCTCCCTGGCCGGTCCCCCATCGGATCGCCGACTCGCGGCCTGGCGCCTCGCCGAGCGCTTCGACGCCGAGGTGGTCGACCTCGCCGTCGGCGGCATGGACACCGCGCACCTGGTGGCGACCCTGCCGGGCGCCCTGTCCCTCGACCCCGACCTGGTGCTCATCTACTCGGGGCACAACGATCTCGGCAACGCGGTGTTCTCCCGGCGCTTCGCCGATCCGGGGGCGGTGGCGGTCGCCCGTGCCCGGCAGGTGCTGGGACACAGCCGCGTCTTCTCCTTGCTGGAGGCGCTGTGGCGGGGGCGAGAGGAGCGGCACATCGTCGTGCAGTGGGACCAGCGCGACATGGCGTTGACCGAGGCCGAGAAGGCGCTGGTGCTGGCGGAATACGAGCGGCGGATGTCACGGATCGTCCACCAGGTCCGCGAGGCCGGCGTCCCCGTCGTGCTGTCGACCGTGGTCAGCAACGCGTTCTTCCCCAGCGTGCACTGGCAGTGTCCGGAGCGCCTCGAAGCGCTCGGCGTGACCCCCAGCCGGACGGCGATCCTCCCCCTGGACGGCGTGGACCCCGACGCCGTCGAGGCAGCCCGGGCCGCGGCGCCCTGCCGGGACCTGGACCAGGTCGCCGCGCGGCTGATGTGGGACCGTGACCGGGCCGCCGCGGTGGACCTGCTGGAGCGGCTGCGGGACGGGGATCCCAAGCCCCTGCGGGCGCCCCGGGCGGTCAACGACGCGATCCGTCGCATCGCGGTGCAACAGGGCGCCGTCCTGGCCGACACTGCCCGGGAGTGGAAGCGGCGGGGGGGCGGCGTCGAGCCGCCGCTGTGGTTTCGCGACCCGGTCCACATGAGCGCCGTCGGCCACGAAGCGCTGGCGGCCGCCTGGGTTCCGGCCGTGGCGGAGGCGCTCGGCCTGGCGGCCCCCGACCCCGGCTGGCCCGACCCGTTGCCGCGAGCGGCGACCTCCTGCCTGTCGCCTCGCTGCCCGCGGGGCCGGCGGCGGTGACGTGGGGCGGCGTCCGGTGCCCGAAGTACCCGGTAGGAACCTGGGGCCGCAGGTACCAGTACGCGCGACCGGTCGTTCCTCCCGGGTACGGTCCACGTCGTG
>RFKJ01000554.1 GCA_003694325.1 Deltaproteobacteria bacterium | reverse complement strand
ACCAGGTCCGCATCCCCCAACACCACCAGATCCGGCTCCACCATCGTCCCATCCAGCATGGCCACCTGGTCCGGCGGCTGGGTCGGACAGGCCCCCGTGGCCAGGAACTCCTGCTCGACGCTGGACACCCAGTCCTTCCAGCCGTCGGGGTCACCAGTGCTGGATGTCGTGGGCGGGGGCGTCGTGGATGGGCGGCAACCGACGAACACGCCAGCCACGATGAGCAGGAACCCCAGAGCGCCGGAGCGAGCGCCGGTGCGCTTGCCTGGAGGACGAAGCGGCGGTGGCGAGCAGGGATGCATCGGCAGTTCCTCAGCGCGACCAGATCGAGGTCGTGTCCGTCTTCGGTGAAGTACGAGTGGCCGCGGTCCAAGAAAACGGCACCGGGTCTGTCGTGGCGTCGGCACGCCAAGCCAGAAACTCCATGTCGGTACACAGGCACAGCGGTACGGGACTCACGTCCATCGACGCCCGCAACAGGTGCACCGACACGCGGCCCCCGCGGGTCGAGGTGATGGTGGCGACAGATGTCCAGTCCGCCACGCCCGTCGACGACGACAGGGTCCATTCCCAGTCGATGCCCTCTCCGGACGGATAGCCGCAGGGCCCCTCCGTCACACTGGCGGGGTCAGTGACGGCGGGTGCCAGCGACAGCCGCTGCCATGACGGGTCGGCCCCTTGCAGGGTGAACACCGCGTCTTCACGGTCCGACACCTGGTCGATCCAGGCGATGAACACCCGCTTGAAGCGGCGCGCCCCCGGTAGGGACAGGTCCGGACGCTCGGGCGGAAGGGTGAAGCCCGCCGACGAGACAAGCTCCACCACGAAGCCGTCGTCGTCGAGGCGGTGCAGCGACAGGGAGTCCGCCCGTTGCAGCAGGGATGCGAGCCGCCGGAACGCCAGCCAGGCGGGCCGACGCAGCGCGTCGCGTGACGCGATGAATTCAGCGATGTCCGTTCCACCGACGACATCGTCGCGCACACCCATGGCCGTGAACAGCGTCCACGAGCTGTCCCCTGCGGCCGGCTGGATGCCGGCGATGTGCGTGTGCCATGACACGATCTCGGCACCGCCAGCACGGCAGGTCGCCAGCATGCGAACCAGCATGCCGGCTTGGAACAGCGGGCTGGCGAAGCTCGACCAGGACACGTGTTCGACAGGCGTGGTCGGCTGTACGGCGGGGAAGCCCCCGGGGTGCAGCGCAAACGTCAGCGACAGGTGATGGTTGTCGATGTCGAGGGAGAGCAGCGTGCGCTTGAGATAATCGATGGACTCCAGCAGGCGGGCTTCTCCTTCGTAGAATTCCGGGCGCTCGTCGCCTTCAAACCGGTTGGCGAAGTGGAACCAGTGGAAGTTGACATGGTGCATCAGGCAGCGGATGTCCGGCAACCCCTCGTCCAGCGGCGGCGGCCACAGGTGGAAGTCCGCCTGGTCCGCGGTGTCCAGCCACGCCAAGGCGTCCGCGGCGGAGTCGTCGAGGGCCCCGCGGTCGAAGCCAGCGTCGACCACTGCCCGCACGGCCTGCACGTCGCCCCAGTCGCGGAGCGCCCGCTGCATCCCGGTCACGATGGCCAGGCGGTGCCATTGTACCCGGTCTTCAAACAGTTCCTTGCCTGGCTGCCCCGACGCGATCCCGGGCGCGCTGAACCGCAGCTTCGGGCAGCGGGTCCAGGCAGCAGCCGCCAGCAGGGCCATGAAGTAGCCCGCTTCCAGGGCGCTGTTGAAGGCGTAGTTGTAGCCCCAGGGAAACTCATCGTGGGGATACAGCGCCGGGTCGGGCGGCACGTCGAGGCCCGTCGTGTCCAGGTAGCCCCCCTCCGGCCAGGGAAGCCCTTCGAGCCAGTCGGCGGTCATCTCGTTGCCCAGTTCCAGGTAGGGCACGACGTCGGTGATGGACATGCCGAACCCGGCCAGCACCCGGTCCCACAGCGCCAGGTGTTCACCGATGGCCAGACCGAAGGCCGCCACCGCCAGGGCCTTGCGACGGGCGGCTTCCTGCCAGTAGGCCCGGTAGCGACCGCCCGCGGCGTAGGTCGGCGGCATCACGTTCAGGCAGAATTGCTGGAACCAGAGGTCGTGGCTAGCCACGTCCTCCTTATGTTCGTCCACGTAATCAGATTCGCCAGTCGGCGACGCTCCGATGGCCGGGTACTTCCCCTCGGCCTCCGGGTCCCAGTAGAACGGGTCCCACCCCGCCCCCCAGGGGATGATCACGCCCCGGTTGGGTGAGGCATAGCGCACGTCGATGTAGCGGGCATCCGGGTTGGTCGACCTCTTGATGACTGTAGTCGTCGACTTCAACACGCCGGCCGGGTCGAAGTACGACTGCTGGGCGTTGAGATCACTGCCCCCGTCCAAGGTGAACAGGGTGGGGATGATCCGCGTGCCGTAGCGAAGGCAGGACAGTACCATCAGGTTGAAGCGCCAGAAGACCGCCGGCGCTTCGTCGGTCATCAGGGCGTACAGGTCCGCCGGCGGTGGGATGGGGTCGAGGGCCTCCACCGGCTGCAGCCACTGCCAGGTCAGGTCACAGTTGTCGAACTGCCGGATCACCGAGCCACGAGCGGCGGCGACATCGCAGACCTGTTGGTACCACCACCCGTACTGGCAGGCGACGGGGTCGTCCTTCGTGCAACCGGGCACCGTGCGGTGGTCGCTCTCAGCCTGGTAGGGGCCCTTGTTGATGCCCATGAAGGCGACCGGGTCACCACCATCCACGAGGTCGACCTGTGGTTCGGGTTGCCCGAACGCGGCGTTGACTGCGGTGCTGGCTGCGGCTTGGGCGAGTGGATCCGGCGGTGTCGGCCCCTGTTCGGTGGGCCGCGAATCCGTCGCAGACAGCCCCAGGCGCTCGAGGACCTGATCGACCGGGTCACCGACATCCGCGGCGCGCATCAACTCGATCAGCAGGTCGTCCGAGGTCTGGCCCCCATCGGGAGGCAGCAGGCCGAGGTCGCGGCACCGCTGGAGCACCTGCCGCAGGGTCGTACCCGGCCGGGCCCGCGGGCTTCGCAGGGGTACATCCGGCGCACGGCCCAGCCCGGCCACGGATGCACCCGAATCGGGTGTTCGGACGGCGCCCGCAGCAGATCCGGCATCCGGTGAGCCGTGCGGTTTGCGGCAGGTGCACGCGTCGGCGGACGCCTGGCCACCGCCCACGGCGACCTTGGTGTCCGCCAGCGGGGCCCGGCTCCAGTCCACCGGGCGCATCACGACCGCACCCCACACAACGCGGTGCGGCCGTGCCCACGAAGGAGGATGCGCGCAGTCATGTCAGGAAGGAGAAGGCGCCAGCGGCGCTGACGAGGGCCGTGAGCCGGCCGGTGGCGTTGTCCTTGGCCGCCAGCGAGTACTTCATCTTCAGGCCCATCTTCGTCTTGTCGGTGAACGGGGCCTGGACGACGTCGCCGTTGACGGAGATCGCAGGGAACAGGTCGTGGGGGCCCACCCACGTCCGCCCGTCGAGGCTGTACCACGACACCACCTTCCACTAGAAGTTGGGGGCAAGATCCCTGGTCTGCGTGTGGACCGTGATCGACTCCAGGTAGGGGCCCCATCCCTCCACGTCTGGCAGGTCGAGGTCCCGGAAGGACCAGTTGCCGCTGCCATCGCTCTGCAGCAGCACGTTGTGCGCGAGCGCCTCCACCCGTAGCTTCGTTCCGTTCGCCATGTTCTGAGCCTCCTTGCGCGAATTGAGAGGCCCCAGGTCGAGGCCCCAGGTCGAGGCCCCGCCTTCTCAAAGAAAGCTACTACAGGCGACAACTGCTTGCAAGAAGTTTTTCGCCTCTCGCACCCGACCCGCCGAGCGACAGCCCCCGACCAGGGCGAGCAGCGTCGGGGCGAGGAAGGCGGCGGGGAAGGCGGCGAGCATGGTGGGGTCAGCATGGACTGCAGCCATGGCCCTCCCGCTCCCCCTCGCCACAATCCTGCTGCTCGCGGCGGGGTGTCGGCGACCGGCATCGTCGGACAGCGGGTTTCCGACCGTGGAGCTCGGCAGTCGCGCCGGCAGCAGCATCGTGCGGCACGAGGGTCTGCACCGGCTCTGCGTCGCAGAGCCGGACCTGCCCATCATCTCCATCCTCGACCAGACCAGCCTTGCCCGCGTCGACGAGATCGCGGTGCAGGGACACCCCGAACAGCTCGCCCTCTCACCGGACGGCGAAGTGCTCTACGCCACCGATCGCGACGCCGACCGGCTGGTCGCCGTCGACCTGCGCAGCGGGGAGCAGCGCAGCGTCGGGGCCGGCGCCGATCCGGTCGGGGTGGTGACCGACGACGACGGCTGCATCTACGTCACCGACTTCGCCGGCAACAGTGT
>RFKJ01000553.1 GCA_003694325.1 Deltaproteobacteria bacterium | reverse complement strand
GTACCATCGGCGTCTTTGGAGGGGGTCTCGCGACCCCCTTGCGCCTGCGGCGCACCCCCGCGGCGGCCGCTGCGCGGCCGCTGCGCGGCCGCAGTACGCGCGACCACGACGTTCATCGTGCCCGGGAGGAACTACCGGTCGCGCGTAACTGGCCCGCAAACAGCTCCAGGCACCCCCGCAGCGCCAGCGTGATGGCCGCATCCTCGGCTTCGGCGGCCTGCTCGGGGCTGCCCCACTGCTCGCCCACCCCGATCACGGCGAGGACGGTGCCGGCCATGACGACGGCGGGGTGCGGGCCCTGCCGGGACAGCGGCCGGCGGTCGGCGCCATGGGTCTGGGCCAGGACGTAGAGGTGGCTGCTCTCCATCTCGGTGGCCAGCACGCCCGCCCGGCTCAGCATGGTCATGTAGGCGGCGCTGGCCTCCGCGAGGGGGCCGGTGGGCACCTCGCGGCCGTAGAAGGTGTCCTTGGCGTGGACCAGGCCGCGGTAGCAGCGATCGGCGTAGCCGAGGTCGGTGGCCGCCCGGGACAGGGCGGAGACCCAGGCGGGGTGGGCCACGGCGGGCACGTCCCGGGGGACGAGGGCGTCGCTGGTGCCCTCGTCGCGGACCGCCCCGGTGGGGATCACCAGCGCGCCGACGCCGATCTCGTCGGGCTGCAGGCTGCCGGCGGTGCCCACCCGCAGCAGGCAGCGGGCCCCCAGGGCGAGCAACTCGCTGACGATGATGCCGAGGCTGGGGCAGCCCATGCCGGTGGCCACGGTGGCCACGTCGACGGTGCGCCCGTCGTGGGTCAGGCGGCCGGTGTGGACGTCGTGGCGCCGGGGGTTGCGGTGGACCTTCCGGTCGTCGAACCGGGCGGCGATCCGCTCGGCCCGCGACGGCGATCCGGGCAGCAGGACGACGCGGCCGACGCCGTCGTTGCCGGCGAGCAGCTCGGGGCCGGCGTCGAGGTGGTGGGCCACGGTCATGCCAGCCCCCCCACGTCCCGCAGGCGGGCGATGCGCTCTCCGCACACCGCGGTCAGGGCCGCGGCCGACGCCGCGTGCTCGCCGCAGAAGAAGGCGCGCTGGCGGTGGTACAGGTCCTCCAGGAAGGCCTCGCCGACCCCCCGCCAGCACTGCGCCCGCCGGGCCATGAAGGCGTCGCGATCGTCGGTCTCCCCCTCCGGCCAGCGTTCCCGCAGCGCCTCGGCCAGCGTCCAGCCCTCGGCGGCGAAGGCTCGGACCTGCTCCCAGTACTCCACCACGTCCCGGGCGTAGTGGGGGATGTCGAAGGCCCGCGAGCCGGCGTCGTAGATGGCGCAGCGCTCCAGCAGGTAGGAGGGGCGCTCGTACTGGCTGGCCTCCAGCTCGGGCGCCAGCAGCGCCCCGCGGCGCACCAGGTCGGTGCCGGGGATGCCGATCCGCAGGTCCGTCCGGCTGTCGACCAGTCGGAACTTGCCCTCCAGGTAGACCAGCACCGTGCGCTGGTAGTCGGGGAACGCGGCGCGCAGCCGGGCGTCGATGGCGGTGAGCACCTTCTCGGCCTTGTGGCAGCCGATGGTGAAGAAGACCAGCGCGCGCACCGAGCTGCCGATCTCCTGGATGTGGTCGATGACCACCTGCAGCCCGTTTTCCATGGTCACGCCGGTGGCGACCACGTCGCCCATGACCAGCACCGCGTCCGGCGGGATGTCGAGCTTGCGGTACATGTCCTCCTTGACGAACCAGCGGCCGTCTTCGCGGTAGCGCTGGCTGCTCATGAAGGCCGAGCTGTGGCGGTTGAAGCCATAGGCGCTGTGCAGGGCGCGGCGGAGCTCGAAGTTGAGCCCCCCGCGCAGGAAGCTGACCACGCAGACCCGGTCCTGGGGGTGGTCTTCGAGCAGCCTGCGGAACGGCGCCGTGGCCAGGGCGACGGCCATGGCGTCCTGCAGCGCCAGGTTGAAGGCAACGCCGAGCAGCTCGGGGCGGTTGCAGATGGCGCGGGTGCCGGCGGTGCTCAGGACATAGCGTTCGACCGGCCCGGCGTGGTCGCCCTCGATGGCGTACCAGCTCGCGGCGTCGGTGCGGTGGATCCGTTCCAGGTACTGCATGCGCGAACTCGGGGGGAGAGGTCAGTCGGGACGGACGCCGAGGCCCTGGTGCCAGGTCAGCGTCGGGTCGGGCTGGCCGTTGCGGCGACGGTAGTCGCGGAACTCCAGCTCCAGCTCCAGGGCGGTGCGGCGCTGCCAGTCCCAGAAGTGGTCGACCCGGTCGAGGCCGGGCTGCATGATGTGCCGGCCCGTGGCCAGCTCCCGGAGGAGGGTCCCCATGATCTTCGCGGTGACGTCCACGTCGGCCCGGGCGTCGTGGGCGTCGAACCGGATCCCCCGGCGGCGGGCGACGTCCTCGAGCTTCTTGCCCCGCTCGAACTTGTCGACGACCTTGGCCCAGACCAGGGGATCGAGCCCGTACAGCGGCGGAGCGTCGTCGCCGCGGCCCATCAGCTCCAGGGACTCGGCGAGCACGGCGTGGTCGAAGGGCAGGTTGTAGGCGCAGGGCAGCCGGCCGTTCAGGTCGGCCAGCAGCCGGTCGACGACCTCGGCGAAGGTCGGCGCGTCGGCGACGTCGTCGTCGGTGATGCCGTGGACGGCGGAGGCCTCGGGCGGGATCGGGCCGGGCGGCCGGATGAGGGTGTCCCAGCGCCGCTCGACGCCCTCCCCGAGGCGGCCCACCGCCACGGCGAGCTGCACCGGGTTGCGCTTCCCGGGGACGACCCCGGTGGTCTCGAAGTCGAACACCAGGATCGGCGCACCGCGCAGCGGCCGGGTGGGATCGATGAGGGTCGGGGGCACAGATGTCTCCGGGGCCGTGGACCGCTCCTATTGCGTTGCGCCGATTCTGCGCGACCCGGGGAGAACCGACCGGCTGCGCTGCGGTCGGAGGACTTCCCCCGTGGAGGTCCCATGCGCTCGTCCCCCTCTCCCCTGCTGTCCCTCGTCCTCCTCGCCGCCGCCTGCGGGGACCCGCTCGGTGACGTCCCGGTGCGCGCCACCCTGGCCGACGGCCAGGTGCTCATGGGCACCGTCCGGACCGAGACCCTGCGGCTGGAGACCGGCTTCGGCACGGTCGACATCCCCCTGGAGGACATCGGCGAGGTCCAGCCGGTGGAGGGCGGCTCCCTGGGGGGTTCCGACAACCACGTCAGCGTCTGGCTGCGCAACGGCTCCGAGCTGCGCGGAGCCTGGACCGGGCCGGCGCTGACCATGGGCCTGCGCATCGACGATGGACTGGTGGACGTCGACATCCCCATGGATCGCCTGGAGCGCCTGCAGCTCCAGAGCGGAGACCTGCTGCCGGCCGGGATCGTCCACCGGGTCCGGACCGTCTACGGCGACGACTTCGTGGTCGACGCCGACGCCACCTGGGTCCGGCTGGACAGCGACCTCGGCCGCTTCACCCCCACGCTCGGCGAGGTGTGGAGGCTCGACCAGGACACCGCCGGCGAGCCGCCGCAATGGCGCATGGAGCTGCAGACCGGCTCCGTGCTGATCGGCGCCCTGGCCGGGGCCGGCGCCGACCCCGAGGCCCTCACCATGGCCCTGCCCCTGGGGCCCGCGGTGCTCGCCGTCCCCATCGACGACATCCGGAGCATCGAGCGCCAGGACTGGGGAGGCTACGAGGGCTTCCGGTCGGACTCGTGGCGGGACGACCCGGTCGGTCCGGCGGCCGACGAGCTGGAACCGGCCGGCGATGTCGCCGAGCCGGCGGCGGACAGCGGGGTGTGGTTCGACAACCGGCGGCAGCTCGACTTCAAGTCGCGGCGGTGACGACGAAACGGGGCCGGATGGGGTACAACTCCGGTTCCAGGTCCACCCCGTTCCGGAAACGAGATGTCCTTCGCTCGCCTGTTCCCCGTCCTCGGCCTCGCCGCCTGTGCCGCCCGGAGTCCCGAACCCGTGTCCTTCACCGACGTTCCGACCTTCCACACCGAGGAGACCGGCACCCTGCTGGGCTCCCTGCCGGTGACCCGCTTCCGCTACGACAACGGCCTGCAGCTCATCGTCGTCGAGGACCACTCGGCGCCGGTGGCGGCCTACCACACCTGGTACGCCGTCGGCAGCAGCCTGGAGGAGGAGGGCAAGACCGGCCTCGCCCACCTGTTCGAGCACATGATGTTCAAGGCGACCGAGGACTACCCCGAGGGCGGCTACGACCGCGCCCTGGAGAGCCTCGGGGCCAACGGCCTCAACGCCTGGACCTGGCTGGACGAGACCGTCTACGTGCAGTCGGTGCCGGTGTCGGCCCTCGACAAGGTGGCCGAGCTGGAATCGACCCGGATGACGAAGCTCATCGTCGACGCCGATGCCCTCGACAGCGAGCGCGAGGTCGTCATCAACGAGCGCAGGCTGCGGGTCGACAACGACCCGGGCGGAAAGCTCAACGAGCTGCTCTACGCCACGGCCTTCGACACCCACACCTACGGGTGGCCGACCATCGGCTGGATGAAGGACCTGGAGGGGCTGTCGGTCGAGGACTGCGTCGACTTCTACCGGACCTGGTACGCCCCCAACAACGCCACCGTCATCGTGGTCGGCGATGTCGAACCCATGGACGTGGCGGCCACCGTCCTCAAGCACTACGGCCGGATCCCGGCCAGCGAGCTGCCCGACCGCAAGCCCCCGGCGGAACCTCCCCAGGCCGAGCAGAAGCGGGCCGAGGTGGAGATCCCCACCACCGCCGACCGGGTGCAGGTCGGGTTCAAGAGCGTCGCCGCCGGCGACGCCGACCTGCCGGTGGTCTACGTCATCGACGCGATCCTCAGTGCCGGACGGTCGAGCCGCCTGCGGCGGGCGCTCATCGACACCGGCCTGGCCAGCGAGCTGTCGACCTTCTCCCTGGGCATGGCCGAACCCGGACTGTTCGAGCTGGACATCAGCGCCCGGGAGGGGGTGAGCGCCGAGCAGATCGAGGAGGCCCTGTTCGCCGAGCTGGAGTCCTTCGTCGCCGAGGGACCCACCGCCGCCGACCTGGAGCGGGGGATCCGCCAGACCCAGGCCGCCAGCATGGGGGGACTGACCGGTGCCGCCGGCAAGGCCCAGCTCGTGGGGTGGTTCTGGCGGACGACCGGCGACTGGCGC
>RFKJ01000552.1 GCA_003694325.1 Deltaproteobacteria bacterium | reverse complement strand
GGAGTGGCCCCTCGTGGACCCGCCGGTCGCGGATGGTCCGGCATCGCCCGCCGGCGGGCGCCGCCATCCGATGGGAACGGGGCAGCCGCGCGGGTGGGGCGGGAGGAGCCCGGCGGCACAACCCCGCTGCAAGCTCGCCTGTCGTGAACAAAATGTAACTCTCGCCGGTCGCGGGGAGACCGACCGCCGCGGGCGCGTCAAGAGGAGGTTGCTCCGTGGAGGCTGTGTGCTCGTCTCGATGCTGCTCGCCCTGGCATGTGCCCCGGTCGACGTCGAGGATGCCCCCGACATCCGCGTGGTGGAGATCGGGGCCAACGAGGGGGGCGGCAACATCGTCGGCGTCCAGGCGTGGATGGACCCCACCGGCTTTTCGTCGGCCGAGGAGTACGACGCCCGGCTCCGGTCGTGGCTCGACGACGCCTTCGATCGCGAGTGGCTGCGTCCCGACACGGTCGTCGTCCTCCCCGAGTCCATCGGCGTGTGGCTGATGCTGGTGGACGAACCGCCGGCGGTGGTCGAAGCCGACACGGCCCAGGACGCGTTGGAACAGCTCCTGGCGCGCCACCTGCCCTCCTTCCTGGAGCTGCGGGGCAGCACGCCGGCCCGAGACGACGACAAGTACGCCCTCTATGCCCTGAAGGCCAAGGAGATCGTCGATACCTACCAGGAGGTGATGAGCGGCCTGGCGGCGGACTACGGCGTGACCCTGGTGGCCGGCAGCGTGGTGCTGCCCGAGCCCACCGTCGTCGATGGCCGGATCGAGATCACCAAGGGGGCGGTGCTGCGCAACGCCTCCTTCGTCTTCGACCGCGAGGGCCGGGTCATGGAAGAGCCGGTGGTGCAGGCCTTCCCCACCGAGGCGATGATGGACTTCATCGAGCCCGGCTCCCCGGGACGGCTGACGGTCTACGACTCCCCGGCGGGCCGGATCGGCGTGCTCGTCGGCAACGACACCTGGTTCCCCGAGGCCTGGCAGGCCCTGGCCGATGCCGGCGCCGAGCGGGTGGTCGCGCCGATGCTGTTGCAGCCGGAGGGGACCTGGTTCGGAGACTGGAAGGGATACGACGGCTGGCCCACGCCCCCCGACGTCGACGGGCCCTCGTCCAAGGACCTGACCATGGCCGAGGCCTTCCAGCGGTACGGGCTCAGCGGGCGGGCCGACGACTACGGCGTGGACGTGGCGATGGCCGTCCCCCTGCGGGGCGCGATGTGGGAGCTGACCACCGACGGCCAGGTGACCGGGCGGGACGAGTTCGGGGTGTTCAGCGGGCCGCTGGCCGATTCGCCGGTGATCGTGAACGCCTGGCTGCCGGCGCGCCAACGCTGATCCCGGCGTAGCGGCGGACCGCGGCGCGCCGACGCTGCGCCGGCGGGAACCGTGCCCGGTGGCGGGCCGGTGGCCGACTCAGTCGGCTCCGCGCAGCCGCCGGAGCAGCCCGCGCCCCCGACGCCCGGGGCCGGTCGGCGCCCCCTGCTCGGCGACCGCGTCCATGTGGGCCTGGACCCGAGCGAGCAGCGCGTCCCGGTCCTCCTGGGGATCGACGACCACCACCTCGTTGCCGGGCATCAGGGCAACGGCCACGCCGTGCTGGGGGCAGACGTCGAGGCAGCTCGTGGTCAGCACCCGGCATTCGGCGGCGGCCCCCCCGCCTTCCCGGGCGGCGATCTTGAGCCAGGCCTTGAGCTGGTTGCCGGCGTCCCGCCCGCACGAGGGCTTGGGCGACCCGTCGGGTCGCTGGTTGTTGCAGATCAGCACGACTCCGTGCTGCCAGGGGCTGTCGACGTCGTGCATGCGTCCTCCGCGAGGTGGGCTCGAGCCTATCGCTGACAGGTCGGGGTGGGCAGGGGGGCGTCGACCTCGCTACGGTGGGAGCCAGGAGGAGTCGTGGGCCGGCTGGTGCTGATCATGGGCGTGCAGCGTTCGGGCACCAACGCCCTGTTCAAGTCGCTGACCAGCGCCCCCGGCGTGCTCGGGGTGAACGAGAGCCCCGACAGCGCCTTCTTCGAGAACGTCCTGCTGCGGCCCGAACCCGCGCTGCGCCCCCACCTGCGGGCCCACGACGGTCCCATCGTGCTCAAGCCGATCAGCGAGACCAACCGGCGCGGCGTGGACGAGGTCATCGACGAGCTGCTGGCCCACGACCCGGTGGTTCCGTGGATCTACCGGGACCCGGTCAACTGCTTCCACTCCCACGTCCAGCGCTGGAAGGGCTTCCGCGGCCGCCCGCAGCAGTTCGCCGAGCACTGGTCCCGACGCAACCGGCTCGCGCTGGATGCGCTCGATCGCCACGGTGACCGCATCGCCATCGTTCGCTACGAGGACCTCGTCGCCGACCCGTCGGTGTTCCACGCCCTGGCCGACTTCGTCGGGGTCCCGGGCAGCTACCTGTTTCGGGCCGATCGGGGGCTCGGGCGGAACCACCAGCCGGCCGAGGTCCAGGCCTGCATCGACGCCGGTACCGCCGCCACCGTGGCCCGGCTGGACGCCGCCCGGCGGTTCGTGGCCCGACCGGCTCCCCCGTGGGTGCGCATCCGGTCGCGGGTCGTGGGGCGGCTGAGCCGCGAGCTGCACAAGCTGGGCGGAGACCCATGAGCCCCGGGTGCGCGTTGCGGGCGGTGTGCGTGTTCACCGGCTCGTCGAGCGGGGGGGATCCGCGCTACGCCCGGACGGCGGCGCACCTCGGCCGGGCCCTCGCCGGGCGGGGGATCGGCCTGGTCTACGGCGGGGGCCGCGTCGGGTTGATGGGCACCCTGGCCGATGCCTGCCTGGAGGCCGACGGCCACGTCGTCGGGGTCATCCCGCGCTTCCTGATGGAGTGGGAGGTCGGCCACCGTGGGGTCAGCGAGCTGGTCGAGGTGGACAGCATGCACACCCGCAAGGCGGAGATGGCGGCCCGCTCCGACGGCTTCATCGCCCTGCCCGGCGGCATCGGCACCATGGAGGAACTGTTCGAGGTCTGGACCTGGGCCCAGCTCGGCAGCCACGACAAGCCGGTCGGCATGCTGGACGTCGCCGGCTACTACGCGCCGCTGCTGACCTTCGTCGATCACATGGTCGACCAGGGCTTCCTCCGGCCGCACCACCGCGAGCTGCTCATCGTCGACGACGACGTGGACCGCCTGCTGGACCGCATGGCGTCGCGACGGCCGGTGGCCCTGCCCGG
>RFKJ01000551.1 GCA_003694325.1 Deltaproteobacteria bacterium | reverse complement strand
GCTGGGCCAGCGCCAGCGCCGACTTCGCCAGCGCCGCGATCTCGGCGGCCACGTCACCGGCGGCGTGGGCCAGCGTCGCGATCCGGTCGGAGACCGTGTAGACGGGCACGAGGTCGCCCGACCGGAGGGCCCGCACCAGCAGCCGGTCCCCCATCCGGCGGGCGGCGTCGAGCCGCCCGGCCGCCTCCGCGACATCGAGCGCGTGCCACAACGCCTCCTCGGCCTCGGCGCCCTCCGGGGACAGGCGGTCGAGCAGCTCGGCCCGGGCCACCGCGAGATCCACCGCCTCGGCGTCCCGTCCCGCGGCGGTGGCCACCGCCTCCAGCTCGGCGAGCAGCCGGCCGACGTCTCCAAGCCTGCCGGCCGCGCCCTGCACGCGGCTCCGCTCGACGGCCAGCTCGGAGCGCACCCGCTGCAGGTCGGAGGGGTCCAGGGAGGCGGGGTCGGCAGCCAGCCCCTGGACCACGCCGCGCAGGCGGTCGAGGGTGGCCCCGAGATCCTCGGCACTCCGTGCCGCCTCGCCCAGCGGACCGTCGGGACGCAGCAGCGACAGGGCCCGGTCCAGCAGCTCGCCGATCCGCGGATCGGTGGCTTCGGCCCGGACCCGCTCGCCGGCCTGCTCGAGGGAGGCCCGGGCCTGCTCGTCGAAGGCCTGCCCGATGGGCGCCCCACCCGGCACCGCCAGGCCGGCCAGCTGCTCGGCCAGGGACCGGAGCTGTCGGCGCAGCTCCGCGGGGTCCGGCGCGGCGTCCATGACCCGTGCCACCGCGGCGACGGGATCGTCGGCGTGGCGGGCCGCGACCAGGCCCCGCAGCATCGCGGCCACCGGTGCCGGACTGCTGGCCGCGGCCCGCTCCAGGGACGCATCGTCCATCCCCTCGATGGCGGCGAGGATGCTCCGGGCCCGTTCACCGGGGTCGCCCGGCCCCCGTTCAGTGGTCACCGGGGCGCTCCTGCATGCCCTGCTGGAACCAGGTGGCCCAGGTGTTCAGGACGTTGTAGCTCTCGTTGAACCGGGCGGCCTGCTCCTCGGCAGCGCTGCGGTGGACCTGCTCCTCGGCCAGGGCCGCGGCCTTGCGGGCCTGGATGCGGGCGAGGATCTCCTGCTCTTCGGCGTGCTTGCGCTGCAGCGCCTCGATGCTGGAGGACAGCGAGTCCTCCTCGGACTGGCGCATGGCGATGGCCTGGTCGAGGATCCCCCGCTGCTCCTCGGAGTAGCCCCGGCTGGCCTCGGTGTGCTCCTGGGCCGCTTCGCTGGCCTGGTCCTGGCCCTCGGTGAGGTTGCTGGCGTTGGCCCCGCCCATGTCCGGGCGCTGGCTGAGATCGTCGGAGTGCTCCGCCAGCCGGCTGATCAACCCCTCGATGAGGCCGCCGGCCCGGTCATCGCTGCCCTCGATCTCCTCGGGGTTTCCGCCGGCCAGGGTCGCCGCCCGGCGCTCTTCGTCCGAACGGGCCTGGGCCAGGGGTTCGGCCATCGACTGCGCCTGCTGTCGCAGCGGCTCTCCCTCGGCGATGAGGGTGGCGGTGTCGTTGGACATCCGGGCCACGGCCTGCTCGGCGAGGTAGGCCTGGTAGGCCATGACGTGCTGCTCCATGGCGTGCGTTGCCTCGCGCACCGCCTCCTCGCGCGCTTCCCGAAGCTGGTCGAGATCCCCGGGAGGCGCCCGGTGGAGCATCGTCTCCAGCCAGGCCTCCTGCGCGCCGATGGCCAGGATGTGGGCCTTGGCCTCGGACACCGTGTCGCCACCCGGCGCGTCCCCGCTCTCCGCCGACCCGCTGTCCGCCGACGCGGTGTCCGGGGTGGACCCACCGCCGGCCTGGCCCTGGTCGGCCCCGGCGGCATCCGCCGTCGGCTCTGCGTTCGTGAGCTGCGACCACAGGGACCCGAGCAGGTCCAGGAGCCCTTCGAGCAGCTTCTTGGCGCCGGTCTTCCGCAGCTTGCTCCCCATGCCCTGCTCGAAGTTGTCGATCCGGGCCGACCGGGCCTCGGCGCGCATCGTCTCCAGGTCCTGGGTGCCCCAGGCGATCTGGTCGGCGGTCTCCAGCAGCTCGCGGTGGGTCTGCGCCCGCTCGGTCCGGGCCGCCTCGAGCTGGCCCTCGTAGGGGTTGTCCCGCGCGGTGGTCTCGGTCCGACGCCAGGACTCGGCCTCGGCGGCCTTGCCCTCCCAGTACCGCTGCTCGGCCGGCTGCTCGTGGGGACGGATCTTCGTCTGCTCGATGAAGTCGGCCTGGGCGTCCTTGCCCTCGGCCCGCAGCCGGGCGACCTCGGCCCGGGCCTGCTCCAGGGCCGCGTTGTGGGCATCGACCTCGCGGGCCGCCTGCTTGGACCGCTGCAGGTCGACGTCCTGGTCGATGCTCTTGAGGCGGGCTTCCTCGTCGGCCTTGAACCGGTCGCGGGCCTGTTCCAGCTCGGCGATCCGCCGGTCCTGCTCGGCCAGCTTCTCGGTCAGCTCCCGCTGCCGGGTCCGCTGCTGCTCGAGCTTGCTCTGCCGTTCCCGGATCCGGTCCTCGGTCTTGCGGAGATCGGCCTTCTTGGTGTCGGGACCCTCGTAGCGGTTCTGGTCCAGCGCCTCCTTGACCCGCTGGATCCGCTCGATCCGCTGCTCGATCTTCGCCGTCGTCTCGACGGCCTTCTCCACCCCGGCCCGCAGGTTCTCGATCTCGCTGCGGAGCCGGGCGATGTCCGCCGGGTCCATGTCCCGGACGTTCTCCCGGAACCGGCCCTCGGCCGACTGCAGCTCCCGGCGCACGCCCTCGGCGTACTCCTGCGCCTTCTGCAGGGCTTCCTGGGCCTTGGCCAGCGAACCATCCGCCGCCTCCTGGGTCCGACGGAGGCCCTCGGCAGTGCTGATCTCGCCGAGGTCGCGCAACCCTTCCAGCGCCCGGTTCAGCTCCCGGCGCACCGACGCCGAGTCACGGACCGACTCGTAGAGCTTCGTGCCGAGGTTGCGCACCACGTCCTTGACGAAGCTCGGCCGCTCGGCCGGCTTCGCCGCCTCGCCGGCCTGGGACTTCTCGCCGACCCGGGCCTCCTCCACCGCGCGGGTCTCCTCGGTCGTGCGCCGCTGCTGCGGGTTCTCGGTCCGCCCTCCCTTGCTCTCGCTGGCCAGCCGCTCGATCTCGGAGGCGCGCTGCTCGACCGCCCGGGCGGTCTCCTCGACCTTGGCCTGCCCCTCGGCCCGCGCCGGCTCGGTGCTCTGGGACTTGCTGTTCTTGTAGAACTCGATCTGGCTGTCCACCGAGGTCTCGATGGCCCCCGCCGCGGCAAGGCCTGCCTTGGCGCCCGCCGTCTTGCCGAAGGCCTCGGAGGCTTCGTGCACCTCGCCGAGCTGCTCGGCGTAGGCCTCGGCCGGCACCATGAACGCCGCCGCCGTGCGGAAGACCAGGGAAAGCGCGGTAGCGGCCACCGAGATGCTCAACAGGGCCAGCCCGATCTCGCCGAGCACCATGCCGGCGTCGATCAGCCAGCCCCCCGCCGCCACCAGCGGCGCCCCGACACCCGCCAGCCACAGCAACGCCAGCCCGAGCCCCAGCAGCACGCCACCGAGCAGCATCGCCAGCGCCGACACCGTGTTGAGGATCCGGTTGAGCTCGTGCAGCCAGGAGCCGATGGCGCTCATGAAATCGGCGAGCCGGGCGCAGATCAGCCCCACGTAGTCGGTGAACGAGTCGGCGCGTTCGAAGGCGCTGAAGTCGAAGGCGCTCTTCATGGAGTCCCAGCCTTCGACGATGCCGGTCCCCATGGTGTCCCAGTACTCGGCGGTCCACGGCGGGTCCATGATGAGCATGATCGCCGGGCCGACGATCGGGACCGTCGCCCCCCCGGCCTTGCCGATGATGCCGCCCAGCGCCTTGTCCCCGAAGTTGGCGATCAGCGCGATGGCCGCCGTCTCCCCGGCCGTCTTCAGGAACACCGGCCCGCCGGCCGCCAGCGCCTCCATCACCTGCGGGAAGCGCCCGCCGTCGGTCTCGTACTGGGTGGCGAGGCCGTCGTAGGCGGTGATCGACTCACCGATCCGGGCGAGGTCCTCGTCGGAGACCGCCATGAGGGCGTCCATGCCCGGGATGGGCGGCGCCTGTTCGGGCACGACGGCCTGGAGC
>RFKJ01000550.1 GCA_003694325.1 Deltaproteobacteria bacterium | reverse complement strand
GTACCCCCCCGCGCAGCCCCGGGCCTCGCCGTGGGCGATGTAGGCCAGCAGCTCGTCGTCGGTGACGTCGGCCCGCATCCGCACCCCGGTGGTCACCTCGAAGCTCTCCCGGCGCCCCGGCTCCGGTCCCACCAGGGCGACCGCGGTGGTGAGCTGGTGTCGGCGCCCCCGGAAGCGCCGCAGCCGCTCCAGCCAGTCGTCCGGGTCCGCGGGCTTGCCGATGGCCTCGCCCTGCCCGGGCATCCAGAGCACCTGGTCGGCCCCCACGACCAGTCGGCCGGGCCGACGCGCCGCGACCTCCTCGGCCTTGGCCATCGCCCGCAGCCGGGCGGTGGCCACCGGATCGGCCCCCCGCAGCCCGTCCTCGTCCACCGTGGGTGAGACCGCCTCGCAGTCGATCCCCGCGTCGTCGAGCATCCGTCGCCGCCACCGGCTGCCGCTGGCCAGCACGAGGCAAGCTTCCGTCATCATCTCGTCCTCCGGGGTCGGTCCATTGGTCTGCGGTCAGCCGGGATGCTACCGTCGCGGCCAGCCCACGTCGCCCTCCCACCGGCCGGCGAACCGCCCCACCCCATCACCATGCGTACCAGGATGCAGGAACCACGATGAAGACCCGAGCCGTCGGCATCGACCTGGGCACGACCTATTCGGCCATCGCCTACGTCAACAAGCACGGGGTCCCCGAGATCCTGCCCAACGCCGAGAGCGCCCGCATCACCCCGTCGGTCATCCTGTTCGACGGCGACGACATCATCGTCGGCGACTACGCCAAGCAGGCGGCCGTGGCCTTTCCCGAACAGATCGTCGAGTTCGTGAAGCGCCACATGGGGGAGAGCGACTTCACCTTCGAGTATCGCGGGCACCACTACACCCCCGAGAAGCTGTCGAGCTTCATCCTGGCCCGCCTCAAGCACGACGCCGAGCACCGCCTGGGGCATCGCATCGACCAGGCGGTGATCACCGTCCCGGCCTACTTCGGCGACCACCAGCGGCGGGCGACCATTCGCGCCGGCGAGCTGGCCGGGCTCCAGGTCCTCAAGATCATCAACGAACCCACCGCCGCCGCCTTCGCCTACGGGCTGGCCAACCAGGGCCGGGACATGCGCTGCCTGGTCTTCGACCTCGGCGGCGGCACCTTCGACGTCACCATCGTCGACATCGTGGGCCAGGACATCAACGTGATCGCCACCACCGGCGACCACCAGCTCGGCGGCAAGGACTGGGACGACGTGCTCATCGCCCACGTCGCCGAGGCCTTCCGGGCCCGCCACGGCATCGACCCCCTCGACGACCTCGCCGCGTACCACGACCTGCGCCAGAAGTGCGTGAGCGCCAAGCTCTCGCTGTCCCGGCGCCCCAAGGTCAACGTCTTCTACGACTTCCAGGGACGCATCCTCCGCCAGGAGATCACCCGCCAGACCTTCGAGGACCTGTCGATCGGCCTGCTGGGGCGCTGCGAGGCGCTGACCCTCGACGTCCTCGAGGACGCCCGCCTCTCCCCGCGGGACATCGACACCGTGCTGCTGGCCGGCGGCTCCACCCGGATGCCGATGGTCCGCGCGCTGATCAAGCGGATCTTCGGCAAGGAGCCCGCCACCGACATCAACCCCGACGAGTGCGTGGCCCTGGGGGCGGCGTTGATGGCCGCCCTGGAATCGGCCCGCCTCGCGGGGGAGAAGCCGCCGGTCGACATCCGCACCCACGACGTGACCAGCCACTCGCTCGGCATGGTCGTCTACCGGGACGGACGCCTGGCCAACAGCCCGATCATCCGCCGCAACAGCCGGATCCCCTGTGAGCGGACCCGCGACGACTACGTCACCACCCACGACGGCCAGACCGCCATGGATCTCTGGCTCGTCCAGGGTGAGAGCCGCGACCCGCTGGAGTGCAACGTCCTCGGTCACTTCGAGTTCTACGGGATTCCGCCCCGTCCGGCGGGCCAGACCCAGCTCGCGGTGACCTACCGCTACAATTCCAACGGCATCGTCGAAGTCGAGGCCATGGACATCAACTCCGGCCAGACCCTCGCCCACCGCCTCGCCCAGGGCGGGGTCACGCTGGAGGACCTGGCCCGCAACCGCGTGCCCATGCACATCGCCCTGGTCATCGACTGCTCGGGATCCATGTACGGGCGCAACATCCGCGACGCCGCCCAGGCGGCCCGGGCGTTCATCGAGCGGACCCTGGGTCCCAACAAGTTCATCTCGGTCGTCGCCTTCCCGGGGGGAGTCCTGTGTCCACCGACCCAGGACCCCGCGGTGCTCGACCAGGCCATCGCCAGCCTGACCCCCATCGGCTCCACCCCGATGGCCCGGGGGCTGGCCCAGGCGCGTGCCGCCCTCAAGGGCGCCTCGGGCGTCCAGCGGGTCTTCGTCGTCCTGACCGACGGCCACCCCGACGACCCCGAGGCGACCACCGCCGAAGCCCACCGGATCAAGCGCATGGGCGGGCGACTGGTGGCCGTGGGGGTGGGTCGAAAGGTGCACAAGGAGTTCCTGCAGGAGCTGTGCTCCCGTCCCAGCGACTACCATCACTGCGACGCGAGCATCGAGCTGGAGGGCACCTTCATCAACCTCGCCACCGAGCTGACCGACGCCGGCCAGGAGACGCGACGTGTCTGATCGAGCATCCAAGGAACAGGAGGAGTTCTCGCTGTCGGCGCTCGCCGAGCAGGTGTCCGACCTGCGCGAGTTCGTCGAGCAGCAGGGCCGCCGGGACGAGATCCAGCAGCAGGCCTTCGACGCCCTCTACGAGGAGCTGCGCCAGTACAAGGACGACTTCATCTTCCAGATGGAGAAGCCGCTGCTGCTGGACCTGCTGCTGTTCTACGACAGCCTGAACTGGTTCCAGCAGAGCCTCGTCAAGCAGGAGATGAGCCCCGAGGTCATCGCCGACAGCTTCCAATACCTCATCGACGAGTTCCTGGAGCTGCTCTACCGCCGGGACACCCTGCCAATGGACAGCAAGTCCACCTTCGACCGGGAGACCCAGAAGGCGATCAAGGTCATCTACACCCGGGATCGGTCCAAGGACTACAAGGTCCGCCAGGTCCTCAAGCGCGGCTTCACCCGGGCCGGGCGGATCCTGCGGCCCGAAGAAGTGGTGATCACCCGGTACGCGCCCGACGCCGATGACGGCGACGGGCCGGACCAGACCTGAGGGGAGGCGGAAGCTGCATGGGTGACGGGCTGGTCCTCGGAATCGATCTCGGCACGACCTACTCGGCCATGGCGATCGTGGACCGGTTCGGCAAGCCGGTGATCGTCCCCAACGCCGATGGCCACCCGACCACGCCGTCGGTCATCCACTTCTACCACCGCGACGCCTGCGTCGTCGGCGAAGAAGCGGTCAAGATGGTGGTCGTCGACCCCACCAACGTGGTCCGCTTCATCAAGCGCAGCATGGGGGAGCCCGACTTCACGCTGGAGTTCTTCGGGCGCAGCTACACCCCCCAGGAACTCTCCGCGCTCATCCTCAAGAAGCTCAAGGAGGACGCCGAGGAGGCGCTGGGCCAGGACATCACGGACGCCGTGATCACCGTGCCCGCCTACTTCAACTCCGCCCAGCGGGGGGCCACCGCCGAGGCCGGGGAGCTGGCCGGGCTCCACGTGCTCTCCATCATCAACGAGCCGACCACCGCCGCCATCGCCTTCGGACTGGAGCGCCTCGGCGAGGATCGGAAGCTGATGGTCTTCGACCTCGGCGGCGGCACCTTCGACGTGACCCTGATGCAGATCCAGGGGGTCAGCTTCCGGACCCTGGCCAGTGACGGAAACGCCGAGCTGGGGGGCAAGGACTGGGACGACCGCCTGGTCAACCACGTCGCCGAGCAGTTCGTCGACAAGTTCGGCGAGGACCCGCGGGACGATGCCCACCGCTACCAGGAGCTGTACGAACGCTGCCTGCACGCCAAGATCTCGCTGTCGTCCCGCCCTCGGGCCGTGATCCCCGTCACCTACAAGGGGCACCGCCTGGTCATCAGCGTGACCCGAGACGAGTTCGAGGGCCTGACCCGGGACCTCGTCGACCAGTGCGCCGACACCTGCCGCCTCGTCCTGGAACGCGCCCAGCTCGACTGGTCCGATCTCGACGACGTGCTCCTCGTCGGCGGCTCCACCCGGATGCCGATGATCCGCGACCGCATCGCCGCGATCTCGGGTCGCCAGCCCAGCGACACGCTCAACCCCGACGAGTGCGTCGCCCTGGGTGCCGCCCTGGCCGGCGTGCTGCGCCACCGGCCCGACCACCCCGCGCTCCTCGGCCACCGACAGATGCTGGCCCGCAAGGCCCAGGCGCGTCGCAGCGCCCAGCGCAGCGAGGAGCGG
>RFKJ01000549.1 GCA_003694325.1 Deltaproteobacteria bacterium | reverse complement strand
CGCCGGAGCTGTCCCGTCCGCTGCCGATGGACAACCCCATCCAGCGCTACGCCTGGGGCTCGGCCAAGGCCATCGCCCGGTTGCAGCACCGCATCCCCTCGGGGCAACCCGAGGCCGAGCTGTGGATGGGCGCCCACCCCCGGGCACCGTCCACGGTGCGCATCGGCGGGCGGGCGATGCCCCTGGATGCCGCCATCGAGCGGTGGCCCGACGCCATGCTGGGCGGGCCGCCGCCCCTCCCCTTCCTCGTGAAGGTGCTGGCCGTCGAGCGCCCCCTCTCGGTGCAGGTCCACCCCGACGCCGACCAGGCCGCCGCCGGCCTCCAGCGCGAGGAGGCCGCCGGGATCCCGCGGGACGCGCGCCATCGCAACTTCCGGGACCCGCGGGCCAAGCCTGAGCTGGTGGTGGCGCTCACCGACTTCGAGGCCCTGTGCGGCTTCCGCCCCTGGCCCGAGGCCCGCGAGCTGCTCGCCCGCCTGGACCTGCCGTGGACCGATCGCGAGGCGGCGGTGCGCGCCCTCCTCGATCCCCAGACGGCGCCCCTGGCCGCCCGGGCCGTCCGGCGGGCCCACGACGCGCTGCCGACCCTGGCGCCCGTCCTACAGGCCATCGCCGACGAGCACCCCGGGGACCCCGGCGTGCTCTTCCCGCTCCTGCTGCGCCACGTCGTGCTGCGCCCCGGCCAGGGCCTGTTCCTGCCGCCCGGCCAGCTCCACTGCTACCTGCGCGGCGTCGCCGTGGAGGTGATGGGCAACAGCGACAACGTCCTCCGCGGCGGCCTGACCGCCAAGCACAAGGACCCCGAGGCCCTGCTGTCGGTGCTGGACCGGAATGCGCCCGCCCCCCGCCCCTGCGAGCCGGATGCCGACGGGCGCTGGCCGGCCGACACCCGCGCCTTCCGGCTGCGCGCCGCCCACACCGGGGTCCACGGGCCGGCCATCGTCCTGTGTACCGGGGGCGGCCTGTACCTGGGCACCCACCGCCTGGCGTCCGGCGACAGCGCCTTCGTCCCGGCCCAGGCCGGACGGCAGCCGCTGGGCGGCAACGGCGCCGGGTTCGTGGTCACCCCCGGCTGAACCCGCGGTCCACCGGGGCGCGGCGGGACCTCAGGCCGGCTGGGGCGAACCCTCGGCGGATCGGAGCACCGGTGGCCGCTCGACGACCCGACGGACCGGCACCGAGCTGACGAGGGCGATGCATTCCTCGGCCCGCTCCAGCTTGAACTCGGTCGTGTCGACGTCGATCTCGACGTAGCGGGCGATGACCTCGAGGATCTCGCCCTTCATCGTCTCGAGCTGGGCGGGCGTCAGGTCCACCTGGTCGTGGATGAGCAGGAACTTCAGCCGCTGCTTGGCCTCGTCCTTGCTCTGTCCGCCATGTGCCTTGCGGCCGCCGAAGAAGCGGCTGAACAGGTCCTTCATCGGGCCACCCCCTGCGCCGGCGCCATGCCGATCCAGCGCTTGAGCGTCGTCCAGAATCCATCCTGGACCGAAAGGTCGAGCATCGGGACATCGGGCTCGCCGCCGAGGCGGCGGCCGATGCGACGGTAGGCCTCGCCCACGAGGCTGTCTTCGTCGAAGGCCACCGGCACGCCGCGGTTGGCGCTGACGATGATGTCCTCGTGGTCCGGGACCACCCCGAGCAGCGGGATGGCCAGGATCTCGAGGATGTCCTCCTTGTTCATCATGTCCCCGCTGGCGACCATCCGGGCGCGGAAGCGGTTGATGATGAGCTGCGGCTCGGGAAGCTCGGCCGCCTCCACCATCCCGATGATCCGGTCGGCGTCGCGGATGGCGCTCACCTCGGGCGTGGTGACGATGATCGCCTTGTCCGCGCCCGCCACCGCGTTCTTGAAGCCCTGCTCGATGCCCGCCGGGCAGTCGACGAGGACGTAGTCGGCGACCTCCTTGATCCGGGCGATGAGATCGCGCATCTGGGCGGGGGTGACCGCGTTCTTGTCCCGGGTCTGGGCTGCCGGCAGCAGGGACAGGCCGTCGAGCCGCTTGTCCTTGATGAGCGCCTGCTTCAGCCGGCACTCGCCCTCGATGACGTGGACGAGGTCGTAGACGATGCGGTTCTCCAGGCCGAGGATCACGTCGAGGTTGCGGAGGCCGATGTCGGCATCCACGACGACGACGGTGTTCCCCTGCTGGGCCAGCGCCACCCCCAGGTTCGCGGTGGTCGTCGTCTTTCCGACGCCCCCCTTGCCCGAGGTGACGACGATGCACTCACTCATGGGTCACTCCGTTCTGGTCGGTCCGCGCCGGGCGGCACCGCGGGTTCTTCGCGACCCGAAGGGGACGCGGGGTTGCTGCTGCCGGGGGCCGGCAGCGGGTCGGGGAGCCGGCCCCGGTACTCGTCGATGAGGATGCGGTCGCCGTGCACCCAGGCGATCTCCGGCCGGAAGCCCCGGGCGGACCGGCCGTCGGCTTCCGGCGGGAAGGCGATGTGGGGCCCGATGCGGAGCTGGGTGGGGTGGAGTTCGAAGGCCATGATGACGCTGGCCTGGTCGCCGTGTCGTCCGGCGTGGGCCAGGCCCCGGAGGCTGCCGAAGACCAGGATGTGCCCCCCGGCTTCCACGGTGGCGCCCGGGTTGACGTCCCCGAACAGGATCACGTCTCCGGGAAAGGAGACCCGCTGGCCGCCGCGCAGGGTGCGGGCCACGGTGAGGGCCCGGCGCCCACCGGTGAAGCTGACGGGAGGGGTGCTGGTGGGCAGGGTGGGCGCCACCTCCGGTTCGTGGTCCGGCAGATCCTCCGGCGGCAGCGCCGCGGTGGAGCGGTCGATCTCGTCGTCGTAGGCGAGGTCCTCGATGACCCCTTCGCCGTCCGGCGGCGCGCCGTGGCCGACGGTCTCGGCGTCGTCTTCCACATCGAAGCGGGCCCGCTCGGTCACGGCGGTGGCCGACACGCGGACCGGCTCGTCGCCGGTGTGATCGAGCACCACCACCCCCACCGTGCCCACCGGCCGGGTCGGGGCTTCGTCGGCGACGAGGTGCAGTTCCTCGTCGGACCAGTCCTCCGCCGGAGGCCGCGCGTACACCCGCAGCTTCAACTCGCGCTCGACGAACCGGTGGAGGGCGCGTTCACTGGTGTAGATGCCGGTGACCGTCAGGGCGAATTCACCCTTGAGCAGGTGGACGAGTCGCCGGATGTCGAACAGCGTGAGGTCGCGGTCCCCGAAGTCGAGCCGGGCGGATCCGTGACGGAACCGCTCCGGCGCCTGGCCCAGCAATCGGGTCAGCTCGGCCCGGAGCACGTCGAAGGGCGAGCCCGCGTCCAGCGACAGGATGACGCTGGTGCCATCGGAGCCGCGCACGGGCCGCACTCGGACGGGGGGATGGCCACCGACCGGCGTAGAGGCAAGCTGGGACATGCTGCGCGAGGAGGAGGGGGAGAGACGGGAGGGAGACGGGGGAGGGCGTGGAGAGTCAGCGGGGAGCGCCGGGTGCCGTGGGAGCTGGCACGCCGGCTGATGGGCGGCGGGCAGCTCTCCACACATCGTCTGCCCGCCGCCGCAGCCAGGGGGTATGTCTGCAGGACCTGGGGGGCCCCGCAGGTCGATTGGAACCCACAACTCTTGATGCGTCAAGTGCTGGGGTGGATTTTTTCGTAGATATCGCCGGAGATGCCGTCCGGAACGCCATCAACGCCGTTCGGCGCCCCATGGGGCCGTGTGCATCGATCCGCGCCGGCCGGGCGTGTGGCGTGCGTCGTCCCGGCGCTCCGCGACCCGGCAGGAGGCCCGGCGCTCAGCGACCCAGCAGGGGGTCCAGCTCTCCCCGCCCGTCCAGGGCCCGAAGGTCATCGTAGCCGCCGACGTGGGTGCCCCCGATCCAGATCTGGGGGACGGTGCGCATCCCGCTCCGGCGGGCCAGCTCGATCCGCGCTTCGTGGTCGCCGGTCAGGTCGATCTCGTCGATGTCGGCATCGGCGACGCCCTTGACCTCCCGCAGGAAACGGGAGGCCGCCACGCAGTAGGGACACCGCCGGGTCTTGTAGATGACGACGAGCCGATCGCTCTGGGGAAGGGACATGCAGGCTCCGATGCCACGAGGAGGTTTCGGATGCGTCGAAGGGGGAGGGGTTGCAGGGGTGG
>RFKJ01000548.1 GCA_003694325.1 Deltaproteobacteria bacterium | reverse complement strand
GGGCGGCCCCGGGGGGACGACCGGGTGGTGGTGGTCGTGGGTGGGGCCACGGTCCTCGACGAGGATCGCGTCGACCTGCAGCGCGCCTGGACCGAGACGAGCTTCCACATGCAGGCGCTGCGGGACGACGCCACCTGCGCCCGGGAAGCCTTCGACGCGCTCCTCGATCGCGACGATCCGGGGCTGACCGTGCGCCTGACCTTCGACCCCGGGGAAGAGCTGCCCGCGAACCGGGGGCCGGTGGGCGACCGGCACCCCCGGGTCGCCATCCTGCGGGAGCAGGGGGTGAACGGCCACGTGGAGATGGCGGCCGCCTTCGAGCGTGCCGGGTTCCAGGCCGTCGATGTCCACATGAGTGACATCCTCGCCGGGCACGACGACCTGTCGAGCTACCGGGGGCTCGTCGCCTGTGGGGGGTTCTCCTACGGAGACGTCCTGGGCGCCGGCGGGGGCTGGGCCAAGGGGATCCTGTTCCACGACGAGGTCCGGGCCGTGTTCGCCGCCTTCTTCGCGCGGCCCGACACCTTCAGCCTGGGCGTGTGCAACGGCTGCCAGATGCTGGCCCACCTGGCGCCCCTCATCCCCGGCGCCGACCACTGGCCCCGGTTCGTCCGCAATCGCTCCGAGCAGTTCGAGGCCCGCCAGAGCCTGGTCGAGATCCTCGACAGTCCGAGCATCCTGCTGGCAGGCATGGCCGGCAGTCGAATCCCGGTCGCGGTGGCCCACGGAGAGGGTCGGGCGTTGTTCGCCGACGGGGACCTGGCGGCGGCTCGGGCGGCCGGGCTGGTGGCGGCGCGCTTCGTGGATGGCCGCGGGCGGGTGGCGGCGACCTACCCGGCCAACCCCAACGGGTCGCCGGAAGGGGTCACGGCGCTGTGCAGCCGGGACGGCCGGGTCACCATCATGATGCCCCACCCCGAGCGGGTGTTCCGCACCGTGTGCAATTCCTGGCACCCGGATGACTGGGGCGAGGACGGGCCGTGGATCCGCATGTTCCGCAACGCACGCCGCTGGTCGGGCTAGCGATGCAAGGGGGACCCGCGGCATCCGTGGGGCTGCCGCCAGGGCAGACCTGGGGCCGCACCTAGCGGCCGTGGGCCGCCCGGTCCCGCCGGACCTTGACCTTGCGGCCGCGGATCTTCGTGCGGGACAGCGCCCGGATCACGCGGTCGGCCTCGGTACTCGGAACATCGACCAGCGAGTAGCCGGAGCTGATGCGGATGGCGCCGACGGCTCTGCCCGACAGCCCGGTCTCGCCGGCGATCGCGCCGACCAGGTCGCCGGGGCGCACGCCGGCATCGCGGCCGGCGCTGATGTACAGCCGGGTCCAGCCGCCACGGGGCCGGCCGCCGGCGTCCGACCCCGGCCCGGCGCCGCCATGGCTGCGGGGGTGCCGGGAACGCCCCGGTTGGCGGCGCAGGATGGCGAAGGCCTCGTCGGGGATCTGTTCGACCTCGCTCTGGTGCTCGCCGCTGGCGATGGCCAGCGCCTGCAGGGCGGCGGCGGCGACATCGACCGGGTCCAGGGCCTCGCTCAGCTCGGCGGCGACCGCCCGGTAGGGGTCGAGCGCGTCGCTGTCGGCGGTCACGGCCTCCAGGACCCGCTCGGCGAGGCGCTCCAGGCGGGCGGTGCGCAGGTCGTCGGCCGAAGGCACCGGCTCGACGGGCAGGCGTCGGCCGGTCAGCGCCTCGATGGCGTGGACCCGCCGGCGATCCCGCGGTTCGGCCAGGGTGATCGCCACCCCCGACCGCCCGGCGCGGCCGGTGCGGCCGATGCGGTGGACGTACTGCTCGGCGACTTCGGGAACGTCGAAGTTGACGACGTGGGTGAGGCGATCGATGTCCAGCCCCCGGGCGGCGACGTCGGTCGCCACCACCAGGGAGGCGGTCCCCTCGCGCAACCGGGCGACCACCCGGTCGCGCTCGGCCTGCCCCATGCCGCCATGCAGGGCCTCGACCCGGGTCCCCTCGGCGTCGAGGAGGCGGGCCAGCTCGTCGACGTCGGCTCGGGTGCGGCAGAAGACCAGCGCCGCCTCGGGCGACTCCAGGATGAGGGTCCGGGCCAGGGCCGCGGCCTTGAGCCGCCGGGGCACGACGTGGAGCACCTCGCGGATGTCGGGGCGCTCCTGCTCGCTGGAGGGGAGGGCCTCGATCCGCGCGGGCTGGTGGAGGTGGCGACGGGCGACGTCGACCAGTCTCGGGGGGAAGGTGGCCGAGAACAGGGCGGTCTGGTGGCCGCCGGGCGTGGCGTGGAGGATCGCCTCGAGATCGTCCTGGAAGCCCATGTCCAGCATCTCGTCGGCCTCGTCGAGCACGACGACCTCGACGGCCCCCAGGTCGACGTTGTCACGGCGGAGGTGGTCGAGCACCCGCCCCGGCGTGCCGACGACGACATCGACCCCGCGCTGGAGCTGCTTCCACTGGTAGCCGATGGAGGCGCCGCCGTAGACCTCGAGGACCCGCACGGCGAGGCGCTGGCCGTAGCGGCGCACCGCGCGGCCGACCTGGCGGGCCAGCTCGCGGGTCGGAACCAGGACGAGCCCGCGGGGCCGCCCATCCGGTGCTCGGTCGGAGGTCGCCATCCGGTGGAGCATGGGCAGGGTGAACGCGGCGGTCTTGCCGGTGCCGGTGGCCGCCAGCCCCAACACGTCGCCCCCCTCCAGCATGACGGGAATGGCCGCCGCCTGGATGGGGGTCGGCTGCTCGTAGCCGAGCGCTTCCACCGCCTCGACCAGGGCCGGGTGCAGCCCGAGGTCGCGGAAGGCGGGCTCGCCTTCGGAAGGCAGGTCCTCGACGGGTTCTTCTTCGCCCGGCGCTTCGTCGCCGAACGTCGCGATGTCGGCGGTGCCATTGTCGGCGGAGTCGTCGATGGCGGAGTCGTCGATGGCGGAGTCGTCGATGGCGGAGTCGTCCATGGCGGGGAGGGTGTCGGGGGCGGGGCTCATTCGTTGTTCCATGAAGAACCCCCGGTCGCCGAGGCGCCGGGGGGGCTCCTTGCACAGGGTCTTGCACGCGGGGCGGGATGGGTCGGAGTGGTTGTCCCCCCTCGGCTAATCCATCGGCGGCCCGCGGCAGGTGAACGGCGCGTGCCCTTTCTTCGGCCGACCATCCCTCGGCCGCCCTCCGTCACGCCGCGGCCGCGGTGGGGCGGGTCAGTCGGAGAGGCCGTGCTTGCGCATCAAGTCCCACAGGTGCTTGCGGGAGATCCCCAGGAGCGTCGCCGCCTTGGAGCGGTTTCCATCGGTCATGGCCAGGGCCCGGCGGATCTGGGCGATCTCGAGCCTGCGGGCGGCGGCCCGCAGGTCGAGGGCGTCTCCTTCGTCGGGCTCGGGCAACCCGCCGAACCGGAGATCCCGTGCCTGCAGGACCGCCCCCTCGCTCAGCACGGCGGCGGTCTCGATGACGTGCTTCAGCTCTCGGACATTGCCGGGCCAGTGCCAGGAGAGCAGGCGACCCATGGCTTCGTCGCTGATCTCCGGGGGCGCGTTCCCCAGGCGGGCGGCCGCCCGTTGCAGGAACAGCCGGGCCAGCGGGGGGATGTCCTCGGGACGCTGGCGCAGCGGTGGCACGACGATCTGGAAGCCTCGCAGGCGGAACAGCAGGTCCTGGCGAAATTCGCCCTGCTTCACCCGTTCGTCGAGGTCGCTGTGGGTGGCCGCCACCAGGCGGACATCGACGGTCTCGGTCCGGTCGGCGCCGACCGGGCGGACCTCCCCGGTCTCCAGGGCCCGCAACAGCCGGGCCTGGGCGGCGGGGGGAAGCTCGGCGACCTCGTCGAGAAACAAGGTGCCGCCGCTTGCGCTGCGCAGCCAGCCGGCGCGGGCCTCGTGGGCGCCGGTGAAGGCACCGCGGGCGTGACCGAACAGTTCGCTGTCGATCAGCTCCGGCGACAGGGCGCTGCAATTCGCGGCCACGAACGGCCCACCCTGGCGTGGGGAACTGGCGTGGATGGTCCGGGCGAGCACCTCCTTGCCGACACCGGTCTCGCCGTGGATCAGCAGGGGCAGGTCGCTGCGGGCGAGACGCTGGGCGAGGCGGATGCAGGCCTGCATCTCGGGGGCGCGGGCCACGACGCCCTGCTCCTCGAGATCCATGGCGCCGCCCAGGCCTTCCTCGATCCGGGACACCTCGGCCAGGAGCGTGTCCTCGTCCACCGGTTTCGTGAGGTAGTTGCGCGCGCCGAGCTTCAACATCTCGACCGCCCGGGGCACCTCCCCGAAGGCGGTCATCAGGATGACGGCGGGAGCCGGGCAGAGCTGCAGGGCCTTGCGCGCGATGTCGTGGCCATCGCGACCGGGCAGGCGGACATCGGTGATGACGACATCGAACCGACCGGGCTGCAGGGCGTCGTAGGCCCGGTCACCGTCTGCCAGGGGCAGCACCCGGTGGCCGACATCCTCGAGGATGTCCCCGAGTGCGGCCAGCAGGGTGGGTTCGTCGTCGACCAGCAGGATGTCAAGCGACATCGGTCGCCTCGTGGGGGTGGGTGAGCGGGAGGTGGACGACGGCCAACGTGCCCCGACGTCCATCGGGTCGTGGCAGGAGCTGTACCGTGCCGCCGAGCGCCGTGAGGAGGGAGCGGGTGACCGACAGCCCCAGGCCGGTTCCCTCGCCGGGCGCCGCCGTGGTGAAGAACGGCTCGAAGACGCGCTCCCGCAGCTCCGGCGGGATTCCCGGCCCGTCGTCGACGATGTCGATCCGCACGGTGTCCCCTTCCAGGTGCCAGGACACCTCGACCCGGGATTCGGCGGCCCGAACGGCGTTCAGCACGAGGTTGGACATCACCTGGTCGACGGGATCGCGGGGCAGGCACACGGTGATCGGAGGACCTCCGGCGCTGGTGACGGTGCAGCCGCGTCGATGGCCCGCCAATTCCAGGGCGCGGCCGACGATGTCGTCCATGGGGCTGTCGGTCGGTCCGCGGACATCGGCGCGCGCGTAGGCGAGCAGGTCGCGCAGCACGCGCAGGGCCCGTTCCAGGCCATCCTCGATGAGGTCGACGTACCGATTGCGGCGAGCTTCGGGCAGGTCCGGGTTTCGCAGGCGACGCACCAGGGTCAGGGCTCCGCTCAACGGGTTGCTGACCTCGTGGGCGACCCCTGCCGCCATGGTGCCGACCGCAGAGAGCTTCTCCACCTCGGCCATGGCGCGCTGGTGTCGTTCGCGTTCCTGCCGGGCGGTTGCCAACGCCTGCGACATGTCGTTGATGGCATGGGCGAGGACCGCGACCTCGTCGTCGCCATCGGGGACGCTGCCCTGCAGGCCCAGCTCCCCCCGCTGGATCCGGCGCACCTGCACCGCCATCGCTTCCAGTGGCGCGGTCAGCCATCGACCGAGCAGGGTCGCGACCACGACCCCGGCGACGGTCAGCGCCGCCATGGCGATCAGCAGGTGGCTGACGGCGTTGCGCGCGGCTCGGAAGTCGGGGGACAGGTCGATGATCGCCCGCACCTCGCCGACGCCGGGATCGATGAGGGCCGCGCGGTGCACGGAGCGGTGGGGTGGCGGCAACCGGTGCCCGTCGAGCTCGGCGGCGATGGTCGCGTTGCGGGCGTCGCCCTCCGGCCAGCGGGTGGCCAGGAAGGCCCCGGACCCCCGGACCTCGATCACCTCCACGGCCAGCCATCGGGGGTTGGCCTCGAGCACCTCGTGCATCGCCTCGCGAAGGCCGAGCGTGTCCTCGACCAGGACGAGGTCGGAGAGCGGTCGGACCTGGCTGCGCAGCGTGGCGTCGGCCGCCTCCCGGGTCCGTTGCAGCAGGACGCTGCGGACCTCCTGGTAGGTCACGCCGCTCACGGCGATCCCGAAGGAGATCGACGCGGTGAGCATGACGAGGGTGAAGCGGTGCCGCAGCGAGCGTGGGCGCAGCATCAGCGCGTCTCTTTCAGCAGCCCGG
>RFKJ01000547.1 GCA_003694325.1 Deltaproteobacteria bacterium | reverse complement strand
GGGGCACCGTGGACGTCATCGTGACCGAGGGGTTCCTCGGCAACGTCGTCCTCAAGATGCTGGAGGGGGTCTCGGAGGTCGTCGTGGACCTGGCGCGCGATGCCTACGCCCGGAAGTTCCTCTACCGGATGGGCCTGACCATGCTGTCCCAGGGCATCCGCCAGCTCCGGACCATGACCGACTGGAAGCAGTACGGGGGAGCCCCGGTGCTCGGCTTCGACCGGGTCGTGATCAAGGCCCACGGGCGCAGCAACGCTCGCGCCATCCGCAACGCGATCAAGGTGGCGGCCAAGGCGGTCGACCGGGACCTCACCGGCCAGATCCGCGCCGGCATGGTCCCGGCCTGAGGAGCGCGCGGCGCCATCGGGCCGGGGCCGCGATCCACCGGGCCGCCGCACGCGGTGTCACCGGGGAGCGTTCCCGTCCACCGGTACCCGTTCCACCAGCACGGCCTGGTCGAGCAGCAGGGTGCAGGGCAGGGTGACCTCGCCCTCGTCGGTGGCCAGGGTCGCGGTCACCGTGTCGTAGTGGACCAGGACTCCCTGGAGGTCTCCCACCCGCAGGGAGTCCCCGGGCAGGTACAGGCGCTCGGCGTAGTGTCGGGCGATGAGGCTGCGCAGGCTGTGCTGCCCGGCCAGGGCGAAGGCCAGGCCGAAGGCGGCCGCGGCCGTCCCGATCCCCACCAGCAGCAGGTCGTGGATGAGCTCCAGGTCCAGCCCGGCCTGCTCGGCCGCCAGGGTGACGGCCACCGCGAGGACGACGTAGTACACGATCTCGCCGGCCATCCGGGGCGCGGCGAGATCGTCCCGGTCCTTCCCCAGGCGGACGGCGATGCTCCGCAGCAGGTCGGCCAGGATCAGGCCGCCGACCAGGATGACCACCCCGCTGAGGAACTGGGGCAGGTAGGCCACCAGGCCGGCGAGCCCCACCGACAGGTAGGTCAACCCGAGGATGTCCATGATCGCCGACGCGGTCAGCACCAGGACCACCGCTGCACCGAGGCGGGCGCCGAGCTGGTCGATCCCGAAGCGCAGACCCAGCCCGTAGAGCACGCGGGACGCCCCCATCTTCTCCAGGGCCGCGTCGACCCGGAGCTTGCGAATCCCGAGGGCGAGGAGCCGGTGGACCGCCCACGCCAGGAGCAGGCCGACGATCGCCGTGAGCAGGGCTGCGCCGAGGGTGGGGAGCAGGGAGGCCACACGCAGCCAGGTCGCTTGGAGGATCACCGTGGGCTCATGGCTGGTCATGATCGGACTCCGACGAGGAGGCGCGGCCACCGGGCCGCGGAGGGGGGGCGCCGTGGCCGAGGGCCGCGGCGAGGAGGTTGAGGACCTGGACGAGGCCGGCGCCGAGCAGCGACCCCACCGGCGGACCGCGCCGACGCTCGCTGCGGGCCGCGCGGATGGCGTCGAGAACCGCCGATCGCCGGCCCGGCCGGACCGGGCGGACCCAGGCGCGGAACCCGGCGAACAGGTCGTGCAGGCGCTGCTCCCGCTCGGCGTCGCGGTCGGGGTCGGGCGAGGCCGGGGGACGTTCAGGAGGCATGGGGCCCCTCCATGGACTGCATGATCGCGAAGAAGCGTTCGCGGGCGCGGGACAGGCGCATCTTGGCGGCGGAGGTGGAGATGCCCAGGACCCTGGCGATCTCGTCGACGGGCAGTTCCTCGAGGTGCCGGAGCACGATGACTTCGCGGTAGGGATGGGGCAGGGCGGCCATCACCTTGTTGATGATGTCGGCGTCGGCGACCTGGTCGCCTCCGGATGGAGTCGGCGGGTCGGCCATGGCCTCGTAGCCCCGGCGACGCGTGGCGCTGCGGATGTGGTTGTAGGCCGCGCGGGTGGCGATGCTACGCAGCCAGGTCGAGAAGGATGCGTCGCCGCGAAAGCGATCCAGGGCGAGGTAGGCCCGGACGAACGCCTGCTGGGCGACGTCGTCGGCGGCGCCGGCGTCGTGGAGCAGGTGGTGGAGATACCGCACCAGCCGGGCATGGTGGCGGTCGACGAGTACCGCGAAGGCCTCGTCGGCGTCGGGGCCGCGCGCGCGGGCGACGGCCACCAGTTCGGCATCGGTACGTCCGTCGTCCATTCCGTCGCGCGCCTCGGGGGAGCGCTATCGCGGTGGCCGGACGGCGCCGAGTCGGGGGTAACGGCGGGCAGGCCCCGGGAGGGCCGCGGGCGGAGCGACGGCGGCCGGCGCGGTCGCAAGTGGTCGATGACGCGGGCAGAAAAAAAAACTCCTCCCATGGTGTGACCTCGATGGGGCGGGCGGGTTCCAAGGGGCGAAACCAGACGGAAGCGCGAGCCGGCGAAACCACCCCCCGGCGATGTGTGCCGGGAGTCCGACCATCGACTCGCGGGTGTCGTGCTGCGTCGGTTTCCCGTCGCCAGTCCTGCCCCCCGTGGGCGCATTCCCTCCCCCTGGAGACCCCACCATGGCCACCAAGACCGCCAACACCACGTCCACCTCCGTCAAGCCGGACGCCGTCCTCGCCTCCAACGCCCACCACAACCAGGTGATCCTGCAGGGCGATCACGGCGACACCACCATCCAGCCGCACGTCGTCGCCAAGATCGCGGGCATCGCCGTCCGGGAGGTGCCCGGGGTGCACGGCCTCGTCCCCTTCGGCGCCGGCCAGACCCTGGCCCGGGTGGCCCGCCAGGTCACCGGCTCGGAGTACCGCGACCTCGGGGTCAACGTCGAGGTCGGCAAGGTGGAGGCGGCCATCGACCTGCGGATCGTCACCGAGTACGGCGTGAGCATCCCCTCCATCGCCGCCCAGATCCGCGAGAACGTGTCCCGGCGGATCATGGAGATGACCGGGCTGCGGGTCAAGGAGACCAACATCGAGGTGGTGGACCTGTGGTTCGCCGACGACGAAGCCGCCCCGGCGCCGTCCTCGTCCCGCGTCGAGTAGCTCGCACCTCGGATCCCGCCGGTGCTCCGTCCCGGAGCGCCGGCCCATTTCCCACGCACGCATCAGGAGACGCACCGTGAACAGTCGCGCCATCCGTGCCCTCGGACTGACCCTCGCCCTCGCCGCGGGGACCGATGTCCTGGCCGCGGACTCCATCTACACCTGGCAGGCACCGCCCGTCGAGGTGCAGCTTCTCGAGGACCACACCACCATCCCCGACGGGATGGGTGCCCTCTTCGTTCCGGCCCTGACGAACTCGTCGGCCGAGCCCAAGGTGTTCGTCGTCAGCCCCGACGGGGTCCGGCCGGTGCGCACGGGTCGGCGGATCATCCTCCCCCCCGGTCGGTACGTCGTCGTCGCCTCCTCCTCCGACCCCAAGCTCGGGGCGGGAGCACCGGTGGAGGTCCACGAGGGTCGCACCGCGGTGGCCCCGGTGGAGTGGGGCGCGCTCAAGGTCGAGGTGGTCGACCGCAAGCTCCGCCCCTTCGACGGCAGCTACTCGCTGGTGCACGTCGAGTCCGGCAAGGAGATCGTCCTGCCCGACTACCTGGAGACGGAGGAGGGCGTGAAGACCCTGCTCCTGCAACCGGGACTGTACCGGCTCCAGCAGACGGGATCCACGAACTACGCGGCGCCCGACTTTGCGACCGTCTACGTGCCCAAGGGTGGCCTGGTCCACTATCGCCTGTTCATGGACCGGGGGTCCGGACAGTTCCGCGGGGGCGGCGTGGTTCCCGCCGACCGCTTCCTGCCGGAGGCGGTGGTGGCCGACAACGACTGGACCGGCAGCCTGTCGCTCGGCGTCGATGGCAGCTTCGCCCAGACCCAGCAGGTGCCGGGCATGCTGGACATGACCCAGGTGCAGGGCTCGGCCTTCATCGACGGGCGTGCCCGCTACCAGGGCGACCTCAACTCGCTGGCGCTGGACTTCGAGCTGCAGGAGGGCCAGCAGTTCATCGGGTTCAGCAAGGGCCGGGACCTGCCGATCATCAAGGGGCAGGACCGTCTCGCCGGCAGCGCCCGCTACACCCTGCGCCTCAACGACGGCGTGGGCCTGTACGTGCGGGGCCTCGGCGAGACGCAGCTCTTCGACACCCGGGCCATCGCCCCCGAGGACATGACCATCGCCCTGCGCAACCTGGACGGATCGGTGGAGTACCGGGATCTCCAGGCCGGCGACACCTACGTGATCTCGGAGGCGTTGTCGCCCATGGTGCTGCAGGCCAGCGGCGGCGTGGAGACGCGCTTCGCGTCGACCCGGTGGCTGGACCTCGCCGTCTACGGGGGGCCCGGCTACCGCTGGAACCGGTACAACGGCTCCTACGTCAGCGAGGACAACCCGGCGACCCGGGCGCTGGAGTACACCCGGGTGGGGGACTACAGCCAGTTCGGCCTCGACATCGGCGCGTCGGCCTTCCTGCGGATCTCGGGCTTCCTGACCAACACCACCTCGCTGGGGACCTTCTGGGACCTCGACGATCTGCAGCACCCCGTGCTCGAGCTGGACAACACCCTGAACCTCCGGATCACGGACGTCCTGTCGGTCAACTACAGCGCCAGCATCGACCGGGTGCCGCGCGTGTCCGACGGCCTCCAGGTCCGCCAGGGCGCCTTCCTGCGCGCCAAGTGGAGTCTGCTGTGACCATCGCAACCCCCAAGGCTCGGGCGCTGGCCCTGCCATCGGTCCTGGTGTGCTGCCTGCTGTCCACCGGCTGCGTCCCCGAGGTGTCGCGCAAGGTGGAACTGTCGGCCACCCAGGCGGCGCTGAAGGCGCAGATGGAGGAGACCGCGCGTCTGGAGCGTCAGGCCATGGAAGCCGAGGCGGCCGCGAGGCCGACCGAGGAGAACCCCCACGAACCCGAGTCCGACACGGTCCTGCCGGCGCAGATCGCCGTCGACGACCCCGCAGGGCTGGTCGACGAGGTGCAGGAGG
>RFKJ01000546.1 GCA_003694325.1 Deltaproteobacteria bacterium | reverse complement strand
GGGGTGACCCTCCAGCGACGGCTCCCACCGCGATAGGATGTCTCGCTTGCCCCGGCCGGCGGCGTGCCGTAAGGGACGCGCGCCGACTCGGGCCGGGAATGCCGGATCCGGCGACGTGGTTCAACCCCAGCAGGCGCCCCCCTCGCGCCACCTCGCGAAGGCCCCATGACAAAGTCCGAGCTCATCGACGCCCTGGCGCTGCGCCGCAAGCTGCCGCGAAAGACCGCCGAACAGGTGGTGAACACCATCTTCGACGCCATGCGGGAGACCCTGTGCGAGGGGAACCGCATCGAGATCCGAGGTTTCGGGAGCTTCAAGGTGCGGCACTACAAGGGCTACATCGGTCGCAATCCCAAGACCGGGCAGGTGATCGAGGTGGCGCCCAAGGTCCTGCCGGTGTTCAAGATCAGCAAGAACCTGAAGGCCCTGCTCAACGAAGACCTGTGAGGTTCCCCATGGCCGCTCGATTCCTGTCCATCCTGTCCCTGGTGATCGGCGCGTCGATGGGGGTCGCGACCTTGTCGCCGACGCCGGCGCTGGCCCGGGGCAAGGAGGTGACGATCTACGTCAACGGCACTGACGCCACCGGGATCAAGGACTTCACGTTCAAGGCGGTGGATGTCCGGATCGACAGCGATGGCAACGTGTGGATCGATGCCCCCCGGTACCGCATCGCGGTGAAGTCGGCGCCCGAGTCGGCGACCACCGCCGCGGCTCCCGCATCGACCGAGCAGGCCCCGGCCGCGGTGGAGCCGGGCCATCACTGGCTCGTGACCCAGGACGCGGGGTCGACGGGCCAGGTGATCGAGGTGCTGGTCAACGGCGCGCTGGTTCGGGAGATCCGCAGTGGCCAGGCCCAGCTCATCCTCGACATCGGGGAGTTCCTCAAGCCGGGCAGCAACGTCGTGACCTTCCGGCCGATCGGCACGGAGACCCCGGGCGGTGGCGCGCTGTCCATCCACCTGGGGGAGGGCACCAACGAGGGGGGCACGCTCAAGATGCAGAACCCCCAGATCTCGTACACCCGTACCGGCAACGAGCCGGCGGGCGAGAAGTCGGTGGAGTACGTGGTCAAGGTGCGACCCGTCGAGTAGGGTTTCCCGAACCGGGCCGGGCGTCGTGGTCGTCGGAACTTGTCGCGTCGAGCGGTGACGCCGGTGCCGGGTCCTCCTCTCGCCGCGCCCCCGCGCGGAGATTCTTCGGCCTCGCCGCACCTCCTCCAGCCCTCCACACCGATGTCCCCCGTCCCCTCGCTCGAGGACCCCGGCGAACCCGGGCGTCGCACCTACGTACTCGACACCAACGTCCTGCTCTACGATCCCAACGCGCTCACCGTCTTCGAGGACAACGACCTGGTGATCCCGATCACGGTGATCGAGGAGATCGACCGCTTCAAGAAGGACCTGAACGAGACCGGCCGGAACGCCCGGAGCGTGTCCCGCCAGCTCGACGGCCTGCGGCACGCCGGGAGCCTGTCGCGGGGGGTGCCGCTGCCCGGTGGGGGAACCCTCCGGGTCGAGATGCCGCCGGCCGACTACAACCTGCCGCCGGGGTTCGGGCCGAACAGCCACGACAACCACATCCTCAGCGTCGTGGTCGCCCTGGCCCGGCGGGCGCCCCGCGGGGCGGTGGTGTTCGTCACCCGCGACACCAACATGCGGATCAAGGCCGACGCCCTGTCGGTGCCGACGGAGGACTACGAGCACGCCCACATCAGCTTCGACGAGAGCTATGCCGGCGTCTGCGAGCTGGAGGTCGACGGCCCGCTCATCGATCGGCTGTACCAGGACGGGCAGCTCGAACTGGACGGGGCGCGCGGCGAGGAACTGGTGGCCAACGAGTTCGTGGTGCTGAAGGCGGCGGGGCAGCCGCGGAAGAGCGCCCTGGCGCGGTGGCGCAGGGCGGACGGGCGGCTGCAGGGCGTGCCGCGGTTTTCGGAGGGGGTGTGGGGGATCCGTGCCCGGAACAAGGAGCAGCTCTTCGCGCTGGACCTGTTGATGGACGACGCGATCTCCCTGGTCACCCTCGACGGGGTGGCCGGGACCGGCAAGACCCTCATGGCCATCGCCGCCGGCCTGCAGCGGGTGGCCGACGCAGGCAGCTTCCGCCGCCTGGTCGTCAGCCGACCGATCTTCCCGCTGGGGCGTGACCTGGGCTACCTGCCGGGCGACGTGGGGGAGAAGCTCAACCCGTGGATGAAGCCCATCTTCGACAACCTCGACCTGCTGGTGGGCGACCAGCGCGATGACGCCGACCGACGTCGCCGGAGCGGGGGCCAGCCGGGCTACCAGGCCCTCATCGACCAGGGGATGCTGGAGGTCGAGCCGCTGACCTACATCCGGGGGCGGTCGATGCCCCGGCAATTCCTCCTGGTGGACGAGGCCCAGAACCTGACTCCCCACGAGGTGAAGACCGTGATCACCCGGGCCGGAGAGGGGACCAAGATCGTCCTGACCGGCGACCCCTACCAGATCGACAACCCCTACGTCGACGCCACCAGCAACGGCCTGACCTACGTCATCGAGCGGATGAAGGGCGAGGAGATCGCCGGGCACGTCACCCTGCGGAAGGGCGAACGGTCGGCGCTGGCCGAGCTTGCGGCGGCGCGCCTGTGAGTCGGCCCGACCAGCTCGAGGGGCGCAACGTGGTGCTGGAGGCGCTCCATCGCCGCCGGCGCCGGGTCCACCGCGTCCTCCTCGACGAGCGCGCGCGGTCGGGTGGCAAGGTCGACCGGATCCTGGCGGCAGCCGAGGCGGCCGGGGTGCCGGTGCAGCGGGTGCCCCGCCGGGAGCTGGATCGGCGCAGCCGCACCGGCGTCCATAACGGGGTCATCGCGGAAGCCGACCCCCTCCCGGAGACCACGGTCCGCCGGCTGCTGGACGAGCTGTTCGCCGCGGGGACCGAGCCCTTCCTGGTCGTCGTCGACGAGGTCCAGTACGAGCACAACCTGGGGGCGGTGATGCGCTCGGCCCTCGGGGCGGGGGTGCACGGGGTGATCGTGCCGGTGCGCCGCGGCAAGGGGCTGACCCCGGTGGTGCAGCGGGTCGCCATGGGGGGGGCGGAGGCGGTGCCGCTGGTCCGCGAGGGCATCAGCAGCGCCCTCGCGCAGATGCGACGGGCCGGGATCCGCATCGTGGGCTGCGACATGGACGGCGACCCGGTCTGGGATGTCGACCTTCGGGGCCCCGTCGCCCTGGTGCTGGGAGGCGAGGACAAGGGGCTCTCCCCGACGCTGCGCAAGCGGTGCGACGCGGTGGCGTCGGTGCCGCTGGCCGGGGACCTGGAGTCGCTCAACGTCAGCGTGACCGCGGCGGTGATGATGTTCGAGAAGCGTCGGCAGGAGCGGGCGGGCGGATGACCCGCGCCGGTCTGAGGGGTTAGGACCGGGCGAGGTCTGCGTCACCAGCCGGACGGCGGACCCCCGGAGCACCCCTTGGACTTCCTCGCGGCCGTGGCCATGGTGGCCATCCTCGTGTTCATCCACGAGTTCGGCCACTTCATCGTGGCCAAGGCCTGCGGCGTCCACGTGCCGGTGTTCTCGCTGGGCTTCGGGCGGCGGCTGTTCGGGATCCGGGTGGGGGGCACCGACTACCGCGTGTCCCTGCTGCCCTTCGGGGGGTACGTCAAGATGGCCGGGGCGAACTTCGGCTACATGGACGAGGACGACGAGGACCTGCCCGACGACCCGGAGCGCGGCTTCATGCGGCGCCCGGTGTGGCAGCGGTTGCTGGTGGTCGCGGCCGGGCCGGCCTTCAACCTCGCCCTGCCCCTGGTGGTGTTCACCGTCCTGCTGATGGCCGGGGAACCCCAGCCGGCGCCGGTCGTGGGCGGGGTCGACCGCGACTCGCCGGCCGCCGAGGCCGGCCTGGCGCCGGGGGACCGGGTGGTGGCCGTCGACGGCCGGGAGGTCTCGACCTGGGACGAGCTGCTCACCGTCCTCCACGAGCGGGAGGGTGCCCGGCACGACCTGACCGTCGAGCGAGGCGCTGGAACCGTCTCCCTGTCCTTGTACCTGCCCGAAGAGACCTCGGTGGGCATCAGCCACAGCCGTCCGTCGACCGTGGTGGGGGTGGACGACCCGGCGTCGCCGGCCGGAGCCGCCGGCCTGGCGACCGGCGATCGCATCGTCGCCGTGCAGGGGCAGCCCGTCTCCGACTGGGTGGAGCTGCAGCAGGTGGTGGCCGCGGTGCCGACGACGCCCGGCTCGGAGCTCCGCATCGACGTCGAGACGGCCGACGGAGAGCAGCGGTCGCTGGTGCTGGTCTCCGACCCGAGCTGGCGGCCGGTGGACGATCCGCCGCTGGGGCCGGAACAGGCC
>RFKJ01000545.1 GCA_003694325.1 Deltaproteobacteria bacterium | reverse complement strand
TGCTCATCGAGCACCTGGAGCTGTGGACCAACGCCGCCGGGGGGGCGGGGGGGGCCGTGGCGATCAGCGACCTCGCCGACGAAGGTAGCGTGCTGCGCAACAACCAGTTCGTCGACAACCTCGCCGGCGACCGGGGCGGAGGCCTGGCCGTCCTCGGAAGCCGCTCGGCGCTGGTGATCCACAACAACGACCTGCTCGGCAACAGCGCCGGAGGGTCTGGCGGCGGGTTGTACCTCGGCGCCGCCGACGCCGACGGCACCTGGGCCTGGAGCAACCTGGCGTGCTGGAACGACGCCGACGGCATCGCCGCCGTCGAGGGCGGCGGCGCCAACGTCGCCTGGAACATGGGCTACAACAACACCTCGGGCATCGCCTTCGACGTCGGCCCCCTCGAGGACGGCGGCAACAACGACACCGCCGACCCCCGCTTCCAGGACTACGACCCGGCCGACGACCCGGTCGACCACGATCTCTCGCTGCGCGCGGACTCGCCGGCCATCGACTCGGGCCCCTCGCTGGGGGGCCCCTCGACCATCTCGAACTGGCGCGATCCCGACGGCAGCCGCAACGACCGCGGCCTGACCGGTGGCCCCGGAGCCTCCCCGTGATCCTCCTGCCCCTGTTGCTCCTCCTCCCGGCCGCCCACGCCCTGACCGTCGAGGTCTCCCCCGGTGACGACCTGGCGACCATCACCTCGTCGCTGGCTGCCGGCGACGAGATCGTCTTCACCGACGGGGTCTACGAGCTGGACTCAACCCTGTCATGGACGGGCCAGGGCACGGCCGACGCCCCCATCCGGCTGGTGGCCGCCGAGGGCGCCAGCCCGGTGCTCGAGCTGGTCCGGAACGCCGACGGCGCCTGGGGCAGCAGCACCATCGTCTACCTGCAGGACGCGGCCTTCTTCGAGGTGGTCGGCCTGCACTTCCGGGGCGGCGACGGGTGGGATTCCGAGGATGCCGGCTTCTCCGGGCTCAGCCTGTCGGAGACCACCGACGTGCTCCTCCAGGACATCGAGATCTCCCGGGTCGGACGCACCGCGCTCAACCTCGCGAACAACAACACCCGCCTGACGGTGCAGCGGGCGCACCTGCACGACACCCGCGACGGGGACGGCATCGCCGCCGGCTGCAGCGACGCGAGCTGCTTCCTGGTCGACAGCCTCATCGACCGCGCCTGGATCCACGGGATCGGCGGCGACCGGTACGCCATCAGCCTGCGCCACGGCAGCCAGGGCAACGTGGTCCGCGACAGCGTGATCTACGACGTGGCCTACCGCGGGGTCTACCTGGGCAGCACCGAGTTCGGAGCCGCAAACGAGCTGCTGGCCAACGCCATCTGGGACACGGGGAGCTGGGCCGTCACCGTCTACGGCGCCGCGCGCGTCCGCAACAACGTGATCTTCGGCGCCGGCGAAGGCGGGATCTACACCGCCGACCCCGACCGGGGCACCTACGAAGACGTGGTGATCTCGTACAACACCGTCGTCGACACCGCGGACTGGGCCGTCGAGGCCCGGGACTGGACGACCGCTCCGTCCGTCGTCCTGAGCAGCAACGCCCTGTGCAACCCGCTGGGCCTGGCCGCCTCGGTCGAGCGGGAGGCGGCCGACACCGGCGTCACCCCGCTGGCCGACGCGTGGATCAGCGACAACGTCATGTGCGGCCTCGTCGAGGGGCTGCGCGCGGACGCCGGAGAGGTGTTCGCCGGGGCTGGCTGGTCCGACTTCGTCGACCCCGCCGGCTGGGACCTCTACCCCAGCCCCGACTCGACGCTCGTCGACGCCGGCGACCCCAGCAGCGGCGCCTGGGTGCCGGCGACCGACTTCAACGGGGCAAGCCGACCCGGCGATGCCCCCGACGTCGGCGCCTACGAGTGGTCCGGGGAACAGAACCCCGGGTGGGTCATCCAGGAGGGATTCAAGAGCCTCGACCTGCAGTCCGGGCCACCGCCCGAGGTGCTCGGTGGCTGCTGCCGGAAGGGGGAAGACGCGGGCGCGGCCGACACCGGTGCGCTGCTGCTGCTGCCACTCAGCCTGCTCGTCGGGCTGCGGCGGACCCGCATCGCCGGGGGGGATCCCCCCCAAGCCCGGTCATGACGCGGAGATTTCGGCGGCGGTGACGGGTCGGGGTCGAAAGACGACCCCCCGTTGACCACCTCGAAATGCGCGGGTACGGTGCAGTGCCCCCCGGCACGACGGGTCAACAACCGGCCTGGCGGGCGTGCATCGCACGGCCGTCGTCCCGCCCCTGCGCCCCTACGGAGAAACCATGAAGGTCACGCTGATCAGCCCCTACCCGGACGTCACCAACTACGGGCTCCGCACCCTGTCCGCCGTCCTCAAGCAGCACGGGCACGCCTGCCAGATGATCTTCATGCCGGACTTCGCCGGAGACGGGGAGTACGCCCACGTCGAGAAGGACGAGAACCGGTACAGCCAGCAGGTCATCGACCAGATGATCGACCTGGCCAAGGACTCGGACATGGTCGGCATCACCCTGATGACCCACTACTTCGACAGCGCCAAGCAGATCACCCGGGCGGTCAAGGACCGGCTCGGCCTGCCGGTCATCTGGGGCGGCTTCCACCCGTCGGTCCGGCCCGACGAGTCCATCCGCTGGGCCGACTACGTGGCGGTCGGCGATGCCGAGGACCTGATCCTGCAGCTCATCGACAAGCTGGAGAAGGGGCAGGCCGACGACCTGCACGACATCAAGTCCCTCATCTGGCGCAAGGGCGACAAGGTCATCCGCAACATGGTCGGCACCCTGGAGCAGGACCTGGACCTGTACCCCGCTCCCGACTTCGACCTCGAAGACCACTGGTACCTGTTCGAAGGCGAGCTGCGCCCGGCCAGCGCCGACCTGCTGCGCCGCTACCTGCGCAACGGCACCATCAGCCGGATGTTCGGGCTGACCGGCTACCAGACCATGACCGGACGCGGCTGCCCCCACGCCTGCACCTACTGCGGCAACAGCTTCTACCGGGATCTCTACAAGCGCCAGCGCTACGTCCGCTACCGCAGCGTCGACCACACCATCGCCGAGCTGGTCGACATCAAGAAGCGCTACCCGTTCATCAACTTCTTCTGGTTCTCCGACGACAGCTTCTTCGGCCGCCCGCTGCCCGACATGCTGTACTTCTGCGAGGAGTACAAGAAGAAGGTCGGCGATCCCTTCTACCTGCTGGGCAGCCCCGGCACGATCACCGACGAGAAGTACGGGGCCCTGGTCGACGCCGGCCTGCTGTGCATCCAAATGGGGGTCGAGCACGGCTCGCCGCGCATCCAGAAGATGTTCAAGCGGTCGACCATGGGCAACGACAAGATCATCAAGTCGGCCGAGATCATCACCAAGTACGCCGACCGCACCGCGCCGCCGCAGTACGACCTGGTCTACGACCTCGCCTACGAGACGCTCGAAGACAAGCTGGCGACGCTGGAGCTGATCAGCAACCTGCCCAAGCCCTACCGCCTGCAGGTCTTCTCGATCATCTACTACCCGGGCACCTCGCTGCACACCATCGCCGAGCGCGACGGGCTGGTCAACGACGAGAAGGCCGAGATCTACGACCGGATGTACTCGGAGCGCCACGACAGCTACACCAACACGCTGCTGTTCCTGGCCCGCTCCGGGAAGTTCCCGCACCCGCTCCTCAAGCTGCTCATCGACCGCCGCGTGGTGGAGATCATGACCAGCGACTACATGGAGCCGGCCGGCAAGGCCTTCCAGGGGGCGCTGAGCCTGTTCCGCAAGGCCTTCCGCAACGAGGCGGTCGCCCGGGCCAAGGCGCTCGGCACCATCACCGGGCGGCTCAAGGAGTTCGACGCCCGCCTCACTGGCATGACCGGCGCCGACGCCGGCGCGGCCGCCCCCACCGCGGCCGACGCCTTCTGAGCGGTTCGTGCCGTCGCCCCAGCGGCTGACGATCCGGGCGGCCTCGGCGGCGGACGCCGAGGCCGTCGCGCGTCTCCGCGCCGAGGTGCTGGCCGAGGGACGGTGGTTCCTGGCCGACCCCGACGAGGTGCAGCTCGACCCCGGCGCCGTCGCCGCCGAGCTGCGCCGCCTGGACGAGGCCCGCAACAGCCGGGTCCTGGTCGCCCTGCGCGGGGACGTGCTGGTCGGCGCCTGCTGGCTGCGAGGCGGCTGGCTGCGCCGCAC